>JASHZK010000285.1 GCA_030042575.1 Acidimicrobiales bacterium | reverse complement strand
GAGGCCAGGGCTGGCTCCAGAACACCCTCTGCCAGGCTCACCCCGATCGAGCCAGCCCGGACGTTGGTCAACAGAGTCACCGATGGGAGCGGCGACGAGTCATCCCGCCCGCCGAGGGCAAGGACGGAGGAAGTGAAGTTTGCCGGGATGAGGACCGTGGCGAAGGCAGCGCCCTTGTCCATTTGGGCGTGGGCTTCGGCGAGCGATTCGATGGTGATGGCCAGACGGGAGGTGATCTGCGAGCTGCTGTCGAGTCCACTCACGATCTGCCGGCCGACGTCGAGCCTTCCCGTCCCCGTGGTGGCACCGGAGTCCTGGTCGACCAGAGCGACGGGCAGTCCCCGCAGGTGGGCGGTTGGATCGACGATGGTGCCAAAATAGAGAAGGGTCATCAAGGCCACGACTATGCCGGCACTGGCGGCCGGTAGGACCCACGTCGGGCGTTTGCTCAGAAGATCGGAAGCTCGCAGTGAAGGTGATGCCAGGGGAGCTTTGGGAGTGGTCACGTAGCCGTCCTTTCTTAGACGAGTCTGACCGGGATGTGCTCAAGGCTTTCAGCGACTACCTCCGCTCCGGTTGCGGAATCCCGACTGATGTCTTTGCGCCATGCCGGCATGCTCGAACCTCGTGGTACCAGGACGGGGTCAATCTAAGCAAGTGGCCTGCGCGAGAAGTGGACGGGCGGGCCGAGCATCCACGAGTCCGAGTGAACCGCACACATGGCCGTCCTGGTCAAGTTGACCGTCACGTGCCAGGACCCACCCGCTGCGATGCGCTTGACCAGTGCCAATGCAGCACCAACCGGTGGGCAGAGGCCAGAATCGGATCCCCGCCTTGGAAGATGACGCTCGCTCTGGCCTGCTCTCGATCGAGATCAAGCTCTGTGAGGAGGACGTCGAGGAAGTGCATGGGGGTCGAATCCCTGGTGTTGCATCGGTTCCTCACTCGTTGGAGAAGGAGAAATGTTGGAGCAGCCCGGCAACGGCTCGGATCCCGAGCTCCGAGCGCACCTCCATGCCGGCTGCTTCGTCGGTCAGTGCCTGGATGTCGGCACCCTCGGTGACTGGCACGATCATGCGAGCCAGCTGGTCGACGGGGATCACCGGAGCGCGCTTCAGGTGCTCCAACGCCTCGGTCAGGAGCACGGCGAGTTCCGATCGGACCTTCACCTCGTGCTCGACGAGGCGAACGGCCACCTCGAGTCGGCGGATGGCGTGGAAGGAGAATTCCGTCGAGACCAACGTCCACTGCCGGTCCACCACCGACGGGATCGAAGCCGGGTCCCCGTCGAGGGCTCGGGCGATCTCGGGTTTGCCGGGGACGGCCCGACGGACCCACCGTGCCCGGCGCTCCCAGCTCCGGTCCAAGAGGGCCAGGAACACGTCGTCTTTGTTGGTGAAGTTGGAGTAAACGCTTGGTGACCCCCCTGGGCACGGGCTGCCAGCTCCTCGCTCGCTGGCCAGGTGGTCCGGCCGAATGTGGCAAACCGCTTGATCAGGCGATTGCCCTCTGCCGGCGTGGGCACACCTTGGGAACCGCCACAGCATCGTCCGGCGAGGTCGCTCGTTCAGGGGTCGACGGCGATGGCATCGGGGCCCTGAAGCCATTCGGCGAAGGTGGGCCCGAGGCGCGGTACCTCGTCTGTGGGCAGGACGGCTCCGTGACGCAGGGCCCGGCCCGGGGCGCCTGGAAGCGGGAGCGGGACGACCAGGGACTTGCGGTCGCGTTGTCGGAGGTAGTGCCGGGCCAGGGTGACCAGGCTGGCCGGCTCGGGGCCCGAGATCTGCAGGGTCGACCCGTCGGGCGTCCCGTTGGTGGCGATCTGGAGCAGGTACCTCCCGGCAGTTCGCGCCGCGATGGGTTGAATGCGCATCGCCAACATGAATGCCAGCGGCCCATGCCGAGTGGCCCGGAGTATCTGGGCCGGGAACTCGTGGAACTGGGTGGCACGCACCACCGTGGTGGCCAGTGCGCCGGCGAGGCTGACCGCCTCATGACGCTGTTTTGCTTCGTAGTAGCCGAACCGGGGAACGCGGTCGATTCCCACGATCGAGAGAACCACGAGGCGACCGACGCCCTGCTCGGCGCCCACTCGCTGAAGACGACCGCCGACCTCCTCGAAGAACGAGGTGGCGCGGCTGCGAGCCAGGGTGTGTGGGTCTGTGGTGTCGATAATCACATCGACGCCACGGAGGGCCGTCGACAGGGCGATCTCGCTTTGCCGAGCTCCTAGGTCGATTCCGCTGGCGCGGCTCACCACGACCATGTCGTGGCCGGCAGCCCGCCCAGTTTCGACCACGTACCGCCCGACTGTGCCCGTTCCGCCAGCGACGGCGATCCTCATGGGGCCTCCTCAGAATACGGATATCCAGTATCCAAGTATCACCGTTCCTTGATACCCGGACAAGTAGGCTCCGGGTATGAGGCTGAGCGAGGGGGTCGAGTGGGCGATCCATTGCACCGTACTGCTGGCAGTGCTGCCAGACGGCGCGTCGCTTTCGGCGACCCGCCTGGCCGAGTACCACGCGGTGCCCGCCCCCTACCTCGCCAAGTGTCTTCAAGCCCTGGCGCGGGGCGGGGTGGTCGAGTCCAGCCCGGGCCGCGGCGGCGGATATCGCCTGGCTCGTTCGGCGGCGTCGATCTCACTGCTCGACGTCGTCGAGGCAGTCGATGGGGACGAGCCCGCGTTCCGCTGTACCGAGATCCGCCGGCGGGGACCCTCCGCCGTGGCGGCCCGCTACTACACCGGACCGTGCTCGATCGCGGTGGCGATGGCTCGCGCTGACAGGGCGTGGCGCCGTGAGCTGGCTGCAACGACGCTGGCCGACATCACGCAACAGATCGTGGTCTCGGCTCCGGCGCAGGCGCTCCGCAAGGGAGCGGCCTGGTTGCAGTGCCAAGTGGCGGCGTCGGCAGCGGCGAAGACGAGGTCTCCCTAAAAGGGCCAGGCACCGTCACCGACCCCTCTTTCTTATACGGACGGGGACGTGGCGGAAACCCGCATGCTTGTTCGACCTGGTGCGCTCGACCGGTCCGACCTTGTCTACAGCGTCGACCCGGTCGAGGAGACCTTCGAACACGAGGCGGATCTCGACGCGAGCCAGACTCGCCCCCAGGCAGAAATGAGGGCCTAAACCGAAGGTCAGATGCGGATTGGGAGTCCTCGTGATGTCGAAGACCATGGGATCCTCGAATATTCGTTCGTCGAAATTAGCCGACTGCCACCAGAGCACGACCTTGTCGCCGACCCGTATCTGTTGCTCGTGACGAACGGCGTCGCGTGTTGCGGTGCGGCGGTTGTACGTCGTAGTCGACGCCCACCGAAGCATCTCCTCGACAGCCGAGGGTAGGAGGCGTCGGTCGGAACGCAATGCGTCCCACTGGGCGGGATGCTCTATCAGAGCAAGCAGGCCGGCCGCAATCGAGTTGCGGGTCGTCTCGCTGCCTGCCGCAATCAGGAGATTGAAGAACATCTCCTGTTCGATGTCGGTCATCGGCCCACCGGGCTGGGCGCCCTGTGGGAGATCGGCGTTGGCGACGATCGAGAGAATGTCGTCTGCTGGTTTCCTCCTCTTCTCCGCCAGCAGCTTGCTCCCGTAGGCGAACATCGCTGCTCCCGCCTCGGCGCTGCGGGTCGACGTCTGACCGAGCTCCCGGTCTTCGTAGTCGAGCGTGGCGTCGGCCCACGACAGGAACAAGTGCCGGTCTTCCTGAGGGATGCCCAGCAGCGCGGCGATCGCCTGCAGGGGCAGTTCGGCGGCTACGTCGACCAGAAAGTCACACCCACCGCGATCGACGACTTCGTCGAGGATACGGTCGCAACGACGTCGAAGTTCGTCTTCGATCTCCCGCAGCCGCCTCGGGCTGAGCGACGGTGTCACCAACCGGCGGATGTGCTGGTGCCGGGGGTCGTCCTGCATGTTGAACAACACTCCTGCGGCGAAGCCCAGCGGGAGGTCCTCGATCAGGGTCCCGCCGCCCGTTCGGGCGCCCCCCGTGCACGACGAGAAGAGACCAGCATCCTTGGCGGCCCAGGCGACATCTTCGTGACGGGTGAGGCACCAAAATCCTTGGCCCTCGGGGGTGTGACGGGTCGGCTCGTGCCAGAACAGGGGGGCCTGGTCTCGCAGCCGACGGAAGACCTCCTGTGGCGGTCCGTCCTCGAAGGCGGACAGGTCGGTGAGATCGATGTCACCCAGGCCGCTCGCCGTCCCCTCCACGGTTATTATGGTACCATAATAACCGTGTCTCCTCCCAGAGGTGCACCGTCGAGGCCGGCGATCGTCCTGCGCCTTGCCAAGCTGGTGGCCGTGGCGCTAGCCGACTTGGACTTGAGCGACAACCAGTACCGCGTTCTCAGTTCCGTCGCTGAAGGCGACGTCGATCTGCAAGAAATGTGCACGCGACTGGTGATGAAACCACCGAACCTCTCGGTCCTCATCGACGGCCTCGTCCAGAGAGGCTTTTTGAAGCGCGTGCGGAGGGTGGACGACGGTCGACGAGTGGCGCTCCTGCTCACCTCCTCGGGCCGATCCGTCGCCGCCGAGGCGTCTCGCAGGGCAGAAGACGCTCTGTGCGGTCTGGCCATCCTGGGCGACGGTTCGGCCTCGGCCCGATTGGCCGCTCTTGATTCGTGGGCGACGACGGTGGACAGCGCGGCACGGCTTCCGCGGCGAGGCCGTGACAACGCAGTCGGTGCGGCCCCGGGCGGCCAGGGGTGAGAGCGAGGGACGAAGACTGGTCGCTGTACCGGGCTACTCGAAGTGGCAAGCTCGACAGCCACGGCGCCACCAGGGTAAGGGGACTTTCCCGGCTCGGTCCGCGCCTGGGGGTGTTCCCGATGGTCGCGAAAGTGCCGGCCGAAGAACGCACACGCGCTGTGGCGCCGGATACGGAGCATGGCTCGCCAGCCACCACCGTCCCACAGTTGTCGATCTCCGTCGACCACGGTGTGCCCGTTGCCGGCCGAGTGCCGCGCCGGCTGAGAACGGTGAGCTTCGCCTCGGGAACGAGATACCAGGGTTGGCCGGGACGAGTATGGGCCCTTCCCACCGATTTGGCTCCGCCGCTGGCTACATTCGGGTCGCCGGGGGTGGAAGATCGGTCTCGTCCCCCCTGCCAGGAGACATGCCCATGAGCTGGTCCTACGGCTGGTGGTCGACGAGATCGAGGGCGGAAGCTCCGTGACGAGTGGTGGACCGGCTCCTGACTTCCCCGTCTCCGTGCGAGGATGCCTCTTCGACATGGACGGGGTGTTGACTTCGACCGCCCGCCTCCATGCCGAGGCCTGGAAGGAAACCTTCGATGCTTTCCTCGCCCACCGGAATCCGGCGGCCGGGGAGCGGGACGAGCCCTTCGACCTCGCCACGGACTACCGTGACTACGTCGACGGACGGCTCCGGGAGGACGGCGCCCGGGCGTTTTTGGCTTCGCGTCACATCACCCTTGCGGACGGATCGCCCGACGATCCACCAGGAAACGCCTCGATCCACTCCCTTGCCGAAGCCAAAGACGAGCGCTACCGTCGCCTGATTGACGAACGCGGCGAGCACGTCTTCGCTGGTTCGATCGATCTGGTCCGTGTGACACGGGCGACGGGAATTCGGACAGCGGTTGTCTCGGCGAGCGCGAACGCCCGGCTCGTGCTCGAATCCGCCTCCATCACCGACCTGTTCGACGTGATCATTGACGGGGTTGCCGCAGCGGCGCGCCATCTTGCCGGTAAACCGTCCCCCCAGACCTACCTGGCCGCAGCTTCGGACCTCAACATGCCGGCGAGCGACTGTGCCGTTTTCGAGGACGCCGTGGCCGGGGTCGCAGCCGGAAAAGCAGGGGGGTTTGCCTTCGTCGTCGGCGTCGACAGGGACGGCAATCGCGATGAGCTCCTCGCAAATGGGGCAACCATCGTCGTTGACGATCTGTCAGAACTGCTCCCGAAGTGATCCGACACTCGAACTATCAAGTGGACCCTTGGAGCCTTCGGGAGTGTGCACTCGACCTCGAGGTCCTCGCTCAGAGCGAGTCCCTCTTCGCCCTGTCGAACGGTCACATCGGGCTGCGTGGCAACCTCGACGAAGGCGAGCCGTACGGGACGCCTGGGACCTACCTCAACTCCGTCTACGAGCGGCGCCCCCTTCCCTACGGCGAGGCAGGCTACGGTGACCCCGAGTCGAGCGAGTCGGTGATCAACGTCACCAACGGCAAGGTGATCCGCCTCCTCGTGGACGACGAGCCCTTCGACGTGCGCTACGGCACCGTGTTGGAGCACGACCGGCGGCTGGATTTCCGTTCCGGCACTCTCACGCGCAGCGTGACCTGGCGCTCGCCGGCCGACGCCATGGTGCGCATCCGGTCTGAACGTCTCGTCTCGCTCTCCCAGAGGAGCGTCGCCGCCATACGCTACGAGGTCGAATCGGTCGACTCCTCGGTGAACGTAGTGTTGCAGTCCGAGCTCGTCGCCAACGAATTCGTCCCCGAAGTAAAGGGGGATCCACGCGTGGCAGAAGCGCTCGAGAACCCGCTGGTGGGCGAGGAGCACATGTCGGAGGGTCATCGCGCCCTCCTCATGCACAAAACAAAGAACAGCGGCTTACGCGTCGGGGCGGCAATGGACCACGAGGTCGACGGACCCGGAGGCGTGACATCGAGCGCCGAGAGCATCAACGACATCGCCCGGCTCACCATCACGTCCACCCTGGCCACCGGTGAGCGCCTGCAGGTGACGAAATTCCTGGCCTACGGATGGTCCGCCCACCGTTCCCGGCCGGCCCTCCACGATCAGGTCCTCGGAGCACTGGCCAGTGCGCGCAACACCGGCTGGGATGAGCTGCTCAAAGAGCAGAGGGCGTCACTCGACGAGTTCTGGAGTGGCGCAGACATCGAGCTCGAAGGCGACCCGGAGGTCCAACAGGCAGTCCACTTCGCCCTCTTTCACGTCTTCCAGGCCTCCTGCCGCTCCGAACGTCGCCCCATCGCCGCCAAGGGTCTCACCGGAGACGGTTACGACGGCCATACCTTCTGGGACACCGAGATGTTCGTCCTCCCGGTGCTGGCTCATACCTATCCCGTTGCCGCAAAGGACGCTCTCGAGTGGCGGCGTTCGACGCTCGCACAAGCCGAAGAGCGGGCCAAGCAACTCGGCCTGGAAGGCGCCGCTTTCCCGTGGAGGACGATCTCCGGACAAGAGTGTTCCGCATATTGGCCGGCGGGGACTGCAGCTTTCCACGTGAACGCCGACATCGCGGCTGCCGCCGTGCGGTACCAGGACGCTACCGGCGACACCGAGTTCGAGGGCACCACCGCCTTGGAGTTGTTCGTGGCCACGGCTCGCTTGTGGCGGCGCCTCGGCCACCACGACGCCCAAGGCCGCTTCCGTATCGACGGGGTGACCGGTCCCGACGAGTATTCCGCACTCGGAGACAACAACGTCTACACGAATCTCATGGCATCCCGTAACCTGCTCGAGGCGGCGCGCTTGGCGGCGACCCACGGTGACGCCGCTCAGGGTCTCGGCGTCACCGTCGAGGAGGTGGCGTCATGGCGCGACGCCGCCGAGAAGATCTTCGTTCCCTACGACGAGCGGCTCGGCGTTCATCCGCAAAGCGAAGGATTCACCAATCTGGACCTATGGGACTTCTCCCTCACGCCTCCGGAGCGTTACCCGCTCTTTCTCCACTTCCCCTATTTCGACATCTATCGCAAGCAGGTGCTGAAGCAGGCGGATCTCGTGTTTGCCATGTATCTCTGCCCCGATGCCTTCAGCCCTGAGGAGAAGCTCCGGAATTTCGCATATTACGAGGCCATAACCGTCCGAGACTCGTCCCTCTCGGCAAGCGTCCAAGCGATCCTGGCCGCCGAGGTCGGCGCCCTCGGTCTGGCGTACGACTACCTGGGCGAGGCGGCGCTGATCGACCTCGACGACCGCCAACGGAACACCCGAGATGGACTACACCTGGCCTCGCTGGCCGGAACGTGGACGGCTCTGGTCGCCGGCTTCGGGGGCCTCCGCTTGCGCGGTGGCGAGCTGTCCTTCGCCCCGCGTCTCCCCCAGGAGATCACCAAGCTGAGATTCACCCTCCGACACCGTGGCCGGCGCCTGTCGGCGACCATCGTGCCCGACCACGCGACTTATGAGCTTCTCGAGGGGAAGGCGATGACCATTCTCCATCACGGTGATCGAGTCGACCTCGGCGGTAGTCCCGTCGACGCCGAACTACCGGCTGTGATCGCCGCACCAGAGATCGCGCAGCCTCCCGGGCGTGCTCCGCTTCACCGCCACCAGAGCCGCCCCGAGGGTGCTGTGACTTCGCTCCTGCCCGGAGGCTTACACGCCGTCGAGGGCGGAAGTGAGATCGGCGAGGAGGTCGTCGAGCGTTTCGATACCGACAGAGAGACGGATCAATCCAGGATCGACGGCTAGAGGAGAGTCGACTGTCGATGCGTGGGTCATCCGATGAGGGTGCTCGATGAGCGACTCGACCGCTCCGAGGGATTCGGCCAAGATGAACAGTGAAGTGGAGCGGGCCACGTGCAAGGCAGCTGGCTCGCCACCAACGAGGGCGAAGGACACCATTCCGCCGTAGCCACTCATCTGGCGGCTCGCCACCTGGTGGCCCGGGTGATCCGGTAGGCCGGGGTAAAGCACCGAAGCGACTGCCTGGTGCCCTGAGAGGAGCTCGGCGACGGCGGTCGCATTGGCGCAGTGACGATCCATGCGCAGGGCCAACGTCTTCAACCCCCGCAATATCAGGTAACAGTCCATCGGTCCTGGAACGCCTCCGGCTGCGTTCTGCACGAACCCGATCCGAGACGCCAAGTCCTCGTCAGAGGTCGCCGCGAACCCGCCGACGACGTCGCTGTGACCGCCCAGATACTTCGTCGACGAATGCACGACTATGTCGGCTCCCCATAGCATTGGCTGTTGCAGGTACGGCGTTGCGAAGGTG
>JASHZK010000284.1 GCA_030042575.1 Acidimicrobiales bacterium | reverse complement strand
CGCCTTCGACGAAGAAGCCTGGGCCCAGGAGCTGATCGTCGGGACGGCTGATTCCAAGGAGGGGATCGCCGCCTTCGTCGAGAGGCGGGACCCGGAGTTCAGAGGGTTCTGACTCTGGGTTGCGGTGCCCGACTCAGCTACAGGCGGCCCGGGCGATCTGCAGGCACTTCTCCGGTGACGGGAACTCGACGTCCATGAACCAGACGTCGGAATCGTCGTGACCCCAGTGGCGCCAGGTGATCTCGACCTCCTGGCCGGGCGGCGCCTCTTCGTGGGCGAAAGTCGACGACACCGCATTCACCACCACCGCCAACAGCCTGTGCATCGACCGACCTCCAAACCGTTCTTCGTGGCCGACACCTCATCGGACGCCAGGGGGGCGGTCCATAGGGTCCTTCGGCCCCGCTTCGCCCCTGGCTTCAGACCCTTTTGGTGCCGACGGCACCCCGAGCCCGCACGCCGAGCCCCTCCGTCGCGGTGACGGGGGTGATAGCGGCCTGTCGCTTACGCTGGGGTGGTGCCGGCCGTGCTCTTCGCCACGCACTACACGGGTCCCTGGTGGTTCGCCCTCGGGCCGGTCGTGCTGATCGGTGGCCGTCTCCTCTTCTGGCGTCGCCGCCGCGCTCGGGGTGCTTCAGGGGGCCGAGGAAGCCCCTTGGGCGGGGGACGCGGCACGGGGTCAGGCGCACCGGACAGCCTCTAGAGCCGGGCGGCCGGAACCGTTCCCGGTGGGGACGCCACCAGCGGTTATTGCGGCAAGAGCAGGCGGTTTGCGGCAGGCGGCCGCATTTCTGCACGGCCCCGAACCCCAAGTAAGCTGACACGGAAGTCATAGAACTCCGGGGCCTGGCGGCACCGGATCCGGCCGCCGCCGGGCGGCCCGAGGAGGTGTGATGGCGCGCCAGTACCAGCTCATCTCGGCGGACGGCCACGTGGTCGAGCCCCCCGACATGTGGACCAAGTACCTGCCCGCGAAATTCCACGAACGGGCGCCCAAGCTGGTGAAGGACCCCAAGGGTGGTGACGCCTGGGAACTGGTGCCGGGCACCTCTCCCATGCCGCTCGGGTTGGTGACCAATGCCGGCAAGTACGGCAAGCGTTACGAAGAGCTCGAGTGGTACGGCTCCACCTACGACGCGATCCTGCACGGCTCCTTCGAGGGCAAGGCCCGCCTCGAGGAACAGGACTTCGACGGCGTGGACGCCGAGGTGCTCTTTCCCTCGCAGCGCACCATGGGTGCCTTCATGGCCCAGGAGGACGACGACTACCACCTGGCCGGGTTGGAGGCGTACAACACCTGGATGCACGACGAGTTCATGGCTGTGGACCCGGCGCGCCTGATCGGACTGGCCCAGATGCCGGGCGTGGACGTGCAGACTTCTGTGAAGTGGCTGCGCGACGCCAAGAGCGCCGGCTACCGGGGCGTGATCATCTCCGCCTATCCCTCGGGCAACGCCGAGCTCTCGGCTGAGGACGACCCCTTTTGGGAGGCGGCCGAAGAGGAACAGATGCCCGTCCACATCCACAGCGGCCTACGTCAGGCCGGAGCCCGCAAAGCGGGGTCGTTCAAGAAAGCAGCCGCTTCGGCCGGTCGCCAGATCGGACTGGCCGAGATGGGGGGGCCGGTGGGCGACGCCTCGCAATTCATGTCGAAGTTCATCTATTCGGGCATCTACGACCACTTTCCCGGTCTGCAGATGGTGGCAGTGGAGTGCGGCATAGGTTGGATCCCGCACTTCCTCGAACACATGGACGACCACTATTGGCGCAACCGCACTTGGACCAACTCGCGGCTCAAGCTGCTGCCCAGTGAGTACTTCCGCCGCAACTGGAAGGCGACGTTCATCCGGGAGCCCTTCGCCGTGGCCGTCCGGCACTGGATCGGGGTGGACAACATGATGTGGTCCACCGACTATCCGCACCACCGCCACGACTGGCCCTACAGCCGCCGGGTGGTGGAGGAGTCCATGGGCGGCGTGCCCCAGGACGAGCGCCGGCGCATGGTGTGCGACAACGCCAAGGAGCTGTACCGGCTGGGTTGACCGTGGAGCGGCAGGTCCTGCCCGCCCCAGAGACCTCCCGTCGTCCTCGGCGCTCCGGGGAACGGGTCCACCGGACGGCCATGGCCGTCGAACGGCCGGCGTGACCGCCGTCGCCTGGCGAAGCTGACAGTCGAATCAGAAAGAAAGCGAGACACGAGATGGGACTGCTCGAAGGGAAGGTGGCCGTCGTCACCGGAGCCGGGCACGGCATCGGCCGCGGCGAGGCCCTGGAACTGGCTCGCCAGGGGGCGGCCGTCGTGGTGAACGACGTGGGCGGCTCGGTGCACGGCCAAGGCGCCGACAAGCGCCCGGCCGAAGAGGTGGCGGAGGTCATCCGCTCCAAAGGTGGCCGGGCGGCCGCCAACTACGACGACGTGGCCGACTGGGCCGGGGCCGAGAACCTGGTCCACCAGGCCCGCTCCGAGTTCGGGAAGCTCGACGTCGTGGTCAACAACGCCGGCATCGTACGCGACGCCATGATCTTCTCCATGTCGGAGGACGACTTCGACGCCGTGGTGCGGGTGCATCTGAAAGGCACCTTCGCCGTGACCCACCACGCCGCCAACTATTGGCGTGACGAGTCCAAGGCCGGCCGTCAACCCAAGGCCGCCATCGTGAACACGGTGTCCTCGGCTGGACTGCAAGGCAACGTGGGCCAGGCCAACTACGGAGCGGCCAAAGCCGGCATCGCGGCCATGACCATCATCGCCAGCCTGGAGCTGGCCCGTTACGGGGTACGGGCCAACGCCGTGGCTCCCGGCGGCATGACTCGCATCACCGCCACCTTGCGCAAGGACGCCGAGGTGAAGGAGCCCGACCAGCTCGAGGAGGCCGAGTACGACCACATGAACCCGGCCAACTCCGCCCCCATGGTGGCCTGGTTGGCCTCGGACGAGGCCCTGCACGTGACCGGTCAGGTGTTCCGGGCCGTGGGCCACCGCATCACCCTCTACCGCCCATGGTCCTTGGGCCAGACGATCGAGACCAAAGGCGGACCGGCCCGATGGGAGCCGGCCGACATCGGCCCGGCTGTCAACGCCCAGATCTTCGGCTCGCGGGCCGCCGGCTTGCAGATGGGAGGCTGACCCTCGTGGTCGGCGTCAGTCCCGGCGCCGGCGCCTGAGCGTCAGGTGAGGGCCGGAGTCCGAGAGCAACGGGAGCAAGAGGAAGCGTCGTGGACCTGGAGCTGAGCGGGGAGCAGCTGGTGCTGCTCGACTCGGTTCGCCAGTTCCTGGCCGCCGAATGCCCCATGGCGCTGGTGCGCCGGGTGGTGGAGGAGGGCAAGGAAGCCGACGAGCTGTGGGCGGCCATGGTGGCGCTCGACTGGCCGGCCATGGCCTGGCCGGAAGCCGACGGCGGCCTGGGCCTGGGTCAAGTGGAGCTCTGCGTGGTGGCCGACGAGCTGGGCCGGGCGCTCGCTCCCGTGCCTTTCCTGGCCAGCGCCACCCAATTCGCCGCTGCGGTGACCGAGGCGGGCACGGCCGAGCAACGGCGGCGGTTCGTCACCCCGGCGCTGTCCGGACAGGTCGGAACCCTGGCCGTGTCCGAAGCCGGCGGCCGTTTCGCCGTCGCCGACACCGAGACGACGGCGGGCCCCGCCCCGGGCGGGGGCTGGCGCCTCAACGGGGTGAAGCACGACGTCCTCGAGGCGGCCAAAGCCGAGGAGATCGTGGTCAGCGCTCGCCTCCCGGGCACGGCCGGCACCGACGGCATCGGCCTCTTCGTGGTACCCGCTTCGGATCTCGAGGTTCGCGCCGCCCACAGCATCGACGCCACCCGCCAGCTGGCCACCGTGGTGCTCGCCGACGTGGAGGTGGAGGCCGGCCGGGCCCTGGGTGTGGCGGGCGAGATGGCGCCGGCCCTGGAGCGCGTCGTCCAGCGCGCCACCGCCGCCCTGTGCGCCGAGACGGTGGGCACCAGCCAGGCCATCTTCGACATCGTCCTGGCCTACGTCAAAGAGCGCGAACAGTTCGGGGTCAAGATCGGCTCCTTCCAGGCCATCAAGCACAAGCTGGCCAACATGTACGTGGCCCTCGAAGCAGCCCGGGCCACCACCTACTTCGCCGCGGCCGCCATCGACGAAGACGACGAGCGCCGCCGCCTGGCGGTGGAGATGGCCAAGTCGGCCACCTGCGACTGCCAGAAGCTCATGGCCACCGAAGGGATCCAGTGCCTGGGGGGTATCGGCTACACCTGGGAGCACGACATGCACCTGTACGTGAAGCGCCAGAAGGCCCAAGCGGCGCTGTTCGGTACCGGGGCCGAGCACCGCAGGGAGCTGGCGGTCCATCTCGGCCTGCCGTGAGACGCTCGCGGTGAGCGCCGGGCCCCCCGGCGCCGGCCCGAAGGGCAGCCCCGCCCAGGTTCGACGACGTCCTACCGGCGGGGGAGCCCCAGGATCCGCTCGGCGATGATGTTGCGCTGGATCTCCGAGGTCCCTCCGGCGATGGTGTTCGAGAAGGACTGGAGCCAGTGCAAGAACCAGGCCTCGTCGTCGCGGCGGTTGGCCGGTGCGTCGGCCCGGTCGACGTCGAGACCGGCTGTGCCCATGGCTTCGCCCACCTCCAGGGCCAGGCCGCGCCGAAGCTCGCTCCCCATCAGCTTGAGCAGCGAGTGCTCGGGAGCCTTGTCGCCCTTCGACACCTTGGCGAAACCCCGATAGCCCAGCAGCTTGACCGCCTGGGCCTGCACGTAGGCCCGGGCCACCGTGTCGCGGAACAGGACGTCGTCGGCCAGGCGACGCCCACCGGGGAGCGGGGTCGTCGCTGTGATCAACACTCGCTCGAGGATGCGCTCGAGCCCGGTGGCCTCGGCGATCCACAGCATCCCCCGTTCGTGGGCCAGCGACCCGCCGGCGATGGACCACCCGTGGTGCAGCTCGCCCACCAGGTTCTCGGCCGGCACCTCCACGTCGGTGAAGAACACCTCGTTGAAGTCGGCGTTGTCGGGATCGGTGAGCTCGGGGAGCGGCCGGGTCTCGATCCCAGGGGTCGTCATGTCGACGATGAGCACGCTGATGCCGGCGTGCTTGGGGGCTTGCGGATCGGTGCGCACGAAGCAGAAGCAGAAGTCGGCGTCGTGGGCCCCCGACGTCCACACCTTCTGCCCGTTCACCACGAAGGTGTCGCCCCGCTGCTCGGCCTGGGTGCGCAGCCCGGCGAGGTCGCTCCCGGCGTTGGGCTCGCTCATCCCGAGGCACCAGCTGATCTCGGCCCTCAGGGTGGCGAGGGCGTAGCGCTGCTTTTGGGCCTCGGTCCCGAAGTCCAAGATGGACGGGGTGATGATCGAGAGCCCCTGGGGGTTGCAGGAGCGGGGCACCTCCAGTCTGACGAGCTCCTCGAAGTAGACCATCTGCTGCACCGGGGTGGCGTTTCGCCCCCCGAGCTCGGGCGGCCATCCGGGAACGAGCCAACCCGAGTCGAACAGCAGCCGTTGCCAGTCACGTGCCCACTGCGGGATGTGGGCGGAGGACCGGACCGGCTCGGTGCGCTCCTCGGGTGGGGGGAGATGCGCCTGGAAGAAGGAGCGCAGCTCCGAACGGAAGGCCTCGGTTTCCTCGTCGTAGTGGAGCCGCACGGCCGGAGCGTAGCTTTCACGACCTCGACGTCAGTTCGAGTCCTCGTACTCCTCGGAGGCTCGAAGCCCGATCTCGGACCTCGGCGGTGGAGGCCGGTCAGCCGGAGGTGGAAGCCGAGGGGTCGTCCCAGGAGTTGCTCCCGGCGGGGGCCCCGATGGCGGGCTGGACACCCTGGCCGGGCTGCGGAGCCGTGCTCGGCGCGGTGGCGGCGGCCGGCGCCGGAGCCGGCACGGCGGGGGCGGGCGCGGTGGCGCTCGTGCTCACGTGGGTGGTCACCACCGGCACCGAGCGAGAAGAGCGGGATGAAGACGGGTGGTGCTGGGCAGCGGCAACCGGTGCCCCGGCCGTGAGCACGACCGTCAACACGGCGGCCCCCCCGGCAGCTCCCAGGCCGGCCAGGGTCCCGAAGGCGTACCGCCGCCCTCTTGCTCGGATCGTCACGAGGTGCCCCCTATCGACTCACTTCACATGAACAACCCATCACGCATAGTGATCTCGTTGTCTCCGAAGCCGGCCAACCCGAGATCAACTCCCGGTCAACTGGAGGAGCCCCGCCGCCTGCAGGCCGGGCCGCCGCCCTGCCGGGGTCAACCACGGCCGGCCGTGAGCAACATGCTGCCGGCGATGGGCCCGCCGCCGTTGGCCACCACGGCCACCTCCGGTCTCTTGGCGATCTGCCGCTCGCCGCCCTGCCCCCGCAGCTGCAGGCACGCCTCGTGGAGCAGGCCGAAGCCGTGTAGGCGCCCGCCGGACAGCTGGCCGCCGCTGGTGTTGAGCGGGAGCGGCCCGTCGAGGGCGATGTTCTTCCCCCCCTCGACGAAGGCGCCGCTCTCGCCTTTTTCGCAGAAGCCGAGCTCCTCCAGCCACACCATGGTGAGGATGCTGAAGCCGTCGTAGAGATCGGCCGTGTCCACGTCGTGCGGGCGCAGGTCGGTGCGCCCCCACATGCTGGCCGCCGCGTCGCGTGCCGCCATCGTGGTCATGTCGTCGAACTGGTCCCAGCTGGGGCGACCCCGAAGCGCCGTGCCGATGGCGTTGACGTGGCAGGCCGGGCTGGGGGCGTCGGCGGCGTAGTCGCGGTGCGAGACCACCACGGCGGTGGATCCGTCGCACGGGGCGTCGCAGTCGTAGAGGCACAGCGGGGTCGAGACCATGCGGACCGACAGATAGTCCTCCATGGTCATGGGCTGGCGGTAGACGGCTTTGGGGTTGCGCGCCGCGTTGGCCCGGCCGTTGAGGGCGATCCAGGCCAGCTGGTGGCGCGTGAGGCCGAACTCGTGCATCCGGCGCCGGGCCACGAGGGCCAGCCAGTTGCCGGCTGACACCGCCCCGAAAGGGAGCATCCACTGGAACGACCCTCCGAAGCGGGGGACGCCGCGGCCGGCGCCAGCGGCGCCCATGGCCTGCCCGATCCCCACCCGGCCGCCCGAGCCCTGGGCGGTGGACTCGGTCACCGTGCGGTACACGAGCACGTGGCGGGCCAACCCGGCCGCCACCGCCAGGCAGGCGGCGAACACGGCCCGGATCTGTCCCGGCCCCTCGCCCCCGCCGTCGTGCCAATTGAGACGTAACCGTAGGGTGTCTTGGACGTCGGGGGTCGTGGGCCCGGCGAAAGGGCCCCCGCCCATGGCCCCGCCGGGATAGGTGGCCAGCCCGTCGATGTCGTCACGGGTGAGCCCGGCGTCGGCGATGGCGGCCAAGGCCGCCTCCACCGTGAGGTCGAGGTCGCTTCGTCCCAGTCGCCGGCCCACCTGGGACTGGCCGATGCCGGAGATGACGGCCCGCCGCTCGAGGACGTCGACGGCCACGATGGCCCTCAGGCGCCCGCGGCCGTGGGCCGCGGGCGACCGGCGGGTCGGAACAGAGGGAGCCAGACGTCCTCGACCTGCTCGAAGGTGACCTCCACGGCCATCTCGACCTCGAGGGCCTGTTCGGGGCAGTCGACCACGTTGGTCATGAGCCTGACGTCGTCCTGCTCGGCGATGGCGACCAGGCCGATCGCATAGGGACCGTCCCCCGGGATCCACGGCTGGTAATTCACCGTGAAGGAGTGCAACGTTCCCCTGCCGCTCACCGCTTCCGGGAGCAGCTCGCCCCGCAGGCAATAAGGACAGACCGGCCCCGGCGGGTGCACGTAGCAGCGGCAGGTGTCGCAGCGCAGGAACCGCAGGACCCCGTCGGCCCCGGAGGTCCAGAAGAACCGATTGGCGTCGTCCAGGCGGGGCAGCACCCGAACGGCCGGGCCGCGCCCGAGGCCCGGCCGACCAAGCTCGGGCTCGGCGGCGCCATGCACGAGGGCGCATGCTACCTGCGCTCGATCGGAAACCTGACACTGCCGTCAGGCTTCGCCGACACTGCCGTCAGGCTTCGCGTCAGGGTTCGCCGTCGGGCCGAGGCGACACCCGCTGCTCGAGCGCCCGACGGTCCACCTTCTCCATGGCCGTGCGGGGCAGGTCGTCGGCGACCACGAGGGCCTCGGGCAGCTTGTGGGCGGCCAGGCGGCGGCGGCCGAAGTGGCGCAGCTCCTCCAAGGTGGGGACGGCCTTCCCGGGCCGGAGCACCACCACGGCGACGCCGATCTCGCCCATGACGGGGTCGGGCCGGGGCACCACTGCCACCTGGGCCAGCGCCGGGTGGTCCTCGAGCACGGACTCGACCTCCAGCGGAAAGACGTTGTAGCCGCCGCGCACGTACATCTCCTTGGACCGGCCGCACAGATGCAGCCGGCCCCGTTCGTCGACGAAGCCCAGGTCCCCGGTGCGCACGGCGCCGTCGGCGGTGAAGGCCGCCTCGGTCGCCT
This sequence comes from Acidimicrobiales bacterium, assembly GCA_030042575.1. Lineage (GTDB taxonomy): Bacteria > Actinomycetota > Acidimicrobiia > Acidimicrobiales > UBA8190 > UBA8190. The sequence goes on along the minus strand of JASHZK010000284.1, from coordinate 4,006 downwards.
CGTCGTCACGCCAGTACGCGCTCATGGTGGCCGCAGAGGCCAGGCACACCTCGCCGATCTCGCCGACCGCCAGCGCCACCCCCTTTTCGTCGCGCACGGTGAGATCGACCCCGGCTCGAGCCCGACCGACGGTCTCTTCGGCGTCCTCCTCGGGATCGTCGGGGGCGGTCCCCACTCCCACCCCGGCCTCGGTGCAGGTGTAGCGGACCACGACCGGAGCGGCGAAGCCGGCCCGGGTCCGGCGCACCAGCGCCGGCGTCGAGGGCCCTCCCCCCAGGGCCACCAGCTGCACGCTCGACACGTCGGAGGCGTCGAAGCGCTCGTGGCGCAGCATGAGCGCCACCTGGGTGGGAATCCCGCCCAGGGTGGTGATCCGGTGCCGCTCCACCATGGCCAGTGCCTCGCCCGCCGACCAGCGCGCCATGAGAAAGATGGTGCCCCCGCCCCGCAACACCTGGGGGAGCTTGGTCATGGTGGCCAGGTGGGCGAAGGAGGTCGACGACAGGCCCCGGCCGCCGCCCCCCCAACGCCGGCCGCCGTCGACCGTCGAGATGGCGTCGAGCTGCCGGGCGCCGAACACGGCTCCCTTCGGTGTTCCGGTGGTTCCCGAGGTGAACACGATGGACAACGGCCTCTCGCCATCGGGGGCCAGGGAGGGAACCTCGCACCCCTCCGCGCACAGCCTCCCCAGAGCGCCGAGCACCTGGCCACCGCCGTCTTCGGTCTCCACCGCCAACACGTCGTCGGCCCCGGCCTGGCTCTCGAGGTCGCACCCCTCGAGCAGGGTCGGAGTCCCGATGACCAGGCGGGGCCGGGCCACCTGCACGCAGGCCCGGCGCTCCGGTGGCGACAGGCGCTCGTTGACGCCGGCGGTGATCGCCCCGAGCTTGGCCAGGGCCGCGTAGCAGGTGATGTAGGCCGGTCCCGAGCCCAACATGAGCACGACGACGTCGCCCTGGCCGATCCCCCGGCGGGCCAAGCCGGCGGCCAGCGCCTCGGATCCCCGGTCGAGCTGGCGGTAGGTCAGACTCCTTCCGTCGGGCAGGACGTAGAGGGCCTTGTCACCGTGGCGGGCCCCCGCCGCCCGCACCACCTCGGCCAGCCCGCCGGGATCGTCCCCCGTCACCGCACGGCTTCGGAAGTCGTCGCCAAGGGAGGCAACCGGTACAGGTCGGCGGCGTTGGCCCCGAGCACCAGGCGCCGGGTCTCGTCGTCCAGGGAGGCGGTGGTACGACGCAAGGCGTCGACCGCCCCGGGAAAAGTGGCGTCGTGGTGCGGGTAGTCCGAGCCCCAGACGATCCGCTCCTCGCCGATCACCGGGGCCAGGACGGGCAGGGTCCTCTCGTCGACCTCGAAGCTGATCCAGCACTGGCGAGCGAAGTACTCGCTCGGCTCCAGCTTCATCTCCGGGCAGAACTCCCCGAAGCTGTCGGCCTGCTCGTTCAGGCGCTCGAGCCAGAACGGTGCCCACCCTCCGCTCGACTCCAGGAACACCACCCGCAGCCCGGGGTGGCGCTCGAGGACACCGAAGGCGATGAGCTGGGCGCAGGCCAGCATCTGCTCGAAGGAATGGGACACGGCGTGCAGCACCATCGGGTTGAAGGGCCGGTCCGATCCCAGGGTGGGAAGAATGACCGAGCTGCCTTCGTGGACGCCCACCGCCACGCCCGTCTCCTCGGCCGCCTCCCAGATCGGCTCGTAGGCAGGGTCGGACAGACTCCGTCCGCAGCACGGGTTGGGACGCACGAACACCGCCGGGAAGCCGAGCTGGCCGTGGGCCCGGCGCAATTCGGCGGCCGCCGCCCTGGGGTCCTGCACCGGCGGCATGGCCGCTCCGAAGAGCCGGTTGGGTGCCGCCGCGCAGTACGAGGCCAGCCAGTCGTTGTAGGCCTTGGCGATCGAGGTGGCGGCCTGCGCGTCCTCCAGGGCCCAGAAATAGAGCCCCACCGAGGGGAACAGCACCGCCTGGTCGATGCCCTCGGCGTCCATGTCGGCCAAACGGGCTTTGGGGTCGCTCCCGCCCGGTTGGGCTTCTTCGAGGGAACGGAACGTGGTCGGGTCCGAGAAGCGGGCTCCCGGCGTGGCCAGCGTGCCGAGCGGCACGGCCAGGATCTCCGTTGCGCCCACGACCACGTGCTCGTAGCCGCCCCGGTCTCGGTGGAGGGCGGGCCGGTGCGCTTGGGGGACGGGGTCCCAGGCGCTGACGGGCTCGACGACGTGCCCGTCGGCGTCGACCACCAGGGGCGCGGGATCGGTCATGGCCTCGGCGTCCTCCAGTCGTCGGCGGGCGGGAGCGGATGACGGAACAGGGCGGCGGCGTTCTCGCCGGCGATCTTGCGCAGCTCGTCTTCGGGAAGCGACCCCATCGTCTTCTCCAGCACCGTCTGGGTGTCGGGCCAGGTCGAGTCGGCATGCGGGTAGTCGCTCTCCACCATGATGTGGTCGACGCCGATCACGTGTCGCAGCGCCACCAGGGAGGGGTCGTCGATGGAGCAGAACCAGAAGTTGCGTCTGAGCACCTCGCTGGGCCGCAACTCGCTGCGCCAGGCCCCGCTCTCGGTCCCCGACGCCGAGTGGTCCACCACGTAGTCCACCCGGTCCAGGAGCATCGGCACCCAACCGATGCCGCCCTCGGACAGCGCCAGCTTGATGTCGGGGAAGCGCACCGGCACCCCCGACCACAGCCATTCGGCCGCGGCGATGAGGGCGTTGACCGGGAAGAGGGTGGGCAGGAGCTCGAAGGGGGGACCGGGAGAGGGCAACGGGGCCCAAGCCGAAGCGCCCGTGTGCATGCAGATCACCGTCTCCGTGTCGGCGCAGGCGGCCAGAAGCGCGTCCCAGTGGTCGGTGAAGATCGAGGGCAGGCCGAGCTGGGCGGGGAACTCGGGGAAGCTCACCGCCTTGAAGCCCCGCTCGGCGTTGCGCCGGATCTGCGCCGCGCCCAGCTCCACGTCGGCCAGCCAGGGCAGCTGCAGCGGGATGATGCGCTCGGGATGGGTGCCCGCCCACTCCTCGAGGTGCCAGTCGTTCCAGGCCCGCAGGCAGGCCAGTCCGAGCTCGCTGTCGTCGGAGCGCATGAACACCGACCCGCAGAAGCCGGCCACCAGTGACGGGAAGCACAGCGAGGCCCACACGCCGTTCACGTCCATGTCGGCCACCCGGGCCTCGATGTCGAAACACCCCGGCCGCATCTCGTCGAAGCGCGACGGGTCCATGCTCCAGGTCTCCCGGGCCCGGCCCACCACGGCGTTGAGCCCTATGTTGGGATAGGCGCGTCCCTCGTAGAGCCAGTGCTGGGTGCCGTCTTCGTTCTCGACGACGTGCGGAGCCCGATCGGCCATCGCCGCCGGGAGGCGCCCCTCGAAGAGGTGCGGCGGTTCGATGAGATGGTCGTCGACCGAGATGATGGGCACCCGGATCGCTCTGGGCGCCGGATCGGGCAGGAGCAGCGGCTGTGTCATCGCCGCCCCGCCTCGGCCTTCACCGCCATGCCCGGCACCGCCGGACGCAGGGCCGCAGCGCAGAAGGCCCACAGCTGTTCGGACAGCGCCTTGGGGTCGTCCTCGATCTGGTGCCACACCAGGGCGTGCAGGTGCGAGAGCACGAGATGGAACATCGTGCGGGCATCGTGCTCGACGTCGCCGCCCCGGATCTCGCCGCGCCGAGCGGCACCGGCCACCTCGCGTTCGAAGACCTCGAGGAAGGGACGGCGTACCGCGGCGAGCTCCTGCGGACGCGACTGGGCCAGGCGCAGGTGCTCGCCGGCCAAGGCGGCCGCATAGGGCAGGCGGCCATCGGCGCTCAGGAACCGGAACAGCCCCACCACCACCGCCCGCAGGCGCTCGGCCGGGGGACGGCGGGCCACCATGGCGTCGAGGGCCTGGGCCCCGCGCCGGGCGTCGTCGGCGAACAGGGCCACCAGGAGCTCGTCTTTGGAGGAGAAGCAGCGGTAGAAGCTCTTGCGCGAGCTGCCGGCGGCCGACACCACCTGGTCGACGGTGAAGCC
>JASHZK010000283.1 GCA_030042575.1 Acidimicrobiales bacterium | reverse complement strand
CAACGCGAGCATCCCGACTACCAGGCACTGGGCTTCGAGGAGCGCCTCGGGCTTCTCGTCGACAGAGAGCTCACCGAGCGCAAGACAAAGCGCCTGGAGCGGCACCTGAAGGCGGCGCGCCTGCGCACGAGGGCCACGGTGGAGGACATGGACTTCGGTCGTCCCCGGGGCCTCGAACGCGCCCAGATCCTGTCGTTGGCCGAGGCCCACTGGGTGGACTCGCACCACAGCGTGGTCATCGTCGGCGCCACTGGGCTGGGCAAGACCTTCGTGGCCTGTGCTCTGACCAACGCCGCCATCCGCCACGGACACCAGGCGCTGTATCTGCGGGCCCCACGACTGCACGACGAGATCGCCATCGCCAGAGCCGACGGCAGACTGCCGCGACTGCTCGCCACCTGGGCACGAATAGACGTCCTCGTGCTCGATGATTTTCTCCTGCGGCCCCTGCACCCCGATCAGGCGGCCGACGTGCTCGAGGTGATCGAGGACCGGGCCGGCCTGCGCTCCACCATCGTCACCAGCCAATTGCCCGTTGCCATGTGGCACGAGGCCATGGGGGAGCCAACCGTGGCCGACGGCATCTTGGACCGCCTGCTCGAGCACGTGCACCGCATCGAACTGCACGGGGAGTCCATGCGTCGGCAGGCCGAGGGCGAACCATCGGCACCTCCTCAACCTGATCGAGCACCTCGTCGGAAGCACCCATGAGCCCGTTCATCGGCCCTTCGCCTCAGAACCTCCCCCTGTATTGGCCTCTGCGGCCAGCAGAGCACCGCGGTGGTCCTGACCACCGGAGACGTTTCCTGGACAAACGCCCCCTGGCCCTCGACTCGGCCCCTTGGCAGACTGCTCATCCACAGGCACCGAAGGAGGGGATCGTCAGGGGATAGCGCGTTCGCTTCCGTCGGCCGCCACGCGGCCTCCGACTGTCCGAAACCCGGACCGCGCGTCCGGAATCAGCGGAATACGCACGACGTGGGTGTAAGTGTTCAGGGGGTGGTCGGCTTGCACCCAGGTCCTTCTCGGTCGCCGACGTCGGACCCGTCGCGCTTGAGGTCCTCACCCACGTCGTTGAGGCCCATCAGGGCTTGGACGATCTCGCTCTCTAGGGTGCGTGACGACGCAGGTGGTTCTGCTTCGTGGCCGCTCACGTGATGCCGGGAATGGCCGAGGAGGCGGGCGCCGGCGTTGTCGGAGGCCTTGTTCGGCTGAATGTCGGGGCTGGAGTGTGACCCCGCTTTGACGTCAGTCAGCGAGAGAGCCGTGGTCGCAGGGCGAGACGGCCGCGCTTTTCTGGAGCGGGCGTTGGAATGTCGACACGATCGAGAACGCCGTAGTTAAAGGCAGACTTGATGGCGAGTGCTCGGGCGCGCTCGGACGGCCGGATCAATTGGAGCCGGGAGGTGGCGCGCTCGACCACAATGATCTTGATGAGTTCGTCGATGAAGGAACTGGACGGCGCACGGAGCGGGCCGCAGTCGACCACCACAAGCATCTCCTCAATGTCTTCGGGTAGCTCAGCTGACAGCCAGGCGCGCACGAGGTCCCGCGTTCCCACGTTGGTGGGAGTGGTGAGTGACACCGTTGTCATTTGAGCTGGTGGCCTTCCGTGGTGGAGTCCCCATCGTACCGGGACGCTAGCGGCAAGGCATCACCACGTAGACCAGGGTGCCGGCCAGTCGGCTGACGGATTCCCGCTCGGTCACCGGGTCGACCAGAGGGCCGCTTCGCCGGCCCGAGACGGCGTGTTTCGCCTCGCCTGTCCGTATCGTCACCCGGCCGTTCAGGCCGAGGACCTGCTCGACGGTCTCGGGTAGGCCTTGAACTCTCCCCTGCTCGGGTTTGGAACTGACCAGATACTGGAGCGCCAGGTGAATGGCGTCATGGTCGCTGCTCGGCTTGTGCCTCTCACTCTCCCAGAAGGACCGGCGTATCCCGATACCCGCGTCAGCGATCACAAAATGGATGTAGGACTCCCGTCGCTTCGGAGCCTGGACAACTGCCGCTATCACACCCGATGATTGGGAGTGCTCTGTGACGTTGCCGCCGAGTTCCCATAAGGCCTCTCCCAGCGCCTCCGCAGCTTGAGGGTGGGTTACCCCGTTGAGTCGGTTCGCCAGAAGATCCTGGAGTGGCAACAAGTCGCGGGAGTCCGCGAACGTACGAAGCCGCACGAGGACATCACGTTCCTCTTGTCGATGGGTGACTGGGAAGTCACAGTCGACATCACCTTCCTTCTTTATGAAGCTGTCAAGCCCGAGGCGGGACATGAAGTTGCAGACGGACATGTTGCTTGGCGGTGCGAAGTGGATCGCGTGACCCGCCGCCCTTGCGGCCATGACCGCCACCGCCAAGCCGGCGACGTCGTAAACGTTCACGTGATCGGTACGACGTTGTCCCCGGAATTGTTGAAGTGAGGTGGTGGTCCCCCTCCTGAGTCCTGCCGTGAGGTAGGCGTTCAGGAGACCAATCCAAGAACTACCCAGAAAGGGGACCACCAATGAA
>JASHZK010000282.1 GCA_030042575.1 Acidimicrobiales bacterium | reverse complement strand
GCTCGAGCCGCGCCTCGGAGACGACGATCACCCTCTCCTTGCCACCGAGGCGGAACTGCACACGGGCCCCTGAATCGTCGATTCCAGTCTGCATCAACTACAGAGTAAGGGAACGAAAGTCCAGAGAAAATGCCGCTAGCGGGCGTCTCGGGCGGGGGTTAGCCCCATCCACCATCGTGCATCACGAAACGTCGGCGTCGGCGCCTTGAGGCCACGAGGTGATCCTGAGGACCGTCGACCGTGGCTCGACGTGGCCGGAGGATCCACTCCCTGGCGCCTGACCCGGAAGTGAAGCCGACCCGAAACGAAGCTGAGCTACGTAGGCGAGATCCACCCCGGAAATGTGCGAGGTGTGACCTGCAGCCCTGTTCCGGCGAAAACCCGCCCGATGTCGATCGGGGCCTGGTGATTTATGTGCTACAATAAGCGCCATGTTGCGTCCTGAAAACTGGACCAGCCCAGCGGGTGGAAGTCCCGTCCGGGTAATCGCCGGAGAGCCCGGTAGCAGGCCCCGGTCCGTCGTCGAGAGGCGGCGGGCTGAGCGGGGCGTCAAAAGCCTCTTTGGAGGGAGCAAGCGTGCGGGCCGTAGGTCCACCAGGGCCGAGTCCTGCAGCCTCGTCACATTCACAACGGGGGAGCCGAGCCGCTCATGCCACGGCAAAGGCCCACGCCTGACCGACTGGCAAGTTCCGGAGACGCCCCTGGTCGGGTCCCCCCGGGGTACGGGGATCGGCACGTACGCACGGGATGGTTCGGGACAGGAGAGGCCCGTCTTGCCAGCCTCGTCAGCAAAGACCGTCGGTATAAGCCAATGGTGAAATTCGACGGAGGCAAGCGGGAGTCCGACGGGGTCGTAGTACCGCTGATCGCCGTGAGCAACGCGGCGGGAGGGAAGGGCCCCGACTTCGGTCACGCCGGTCGAGGAGGTAAGCGCGAGGGCATGGCTCGGATTGCCGAGCCCAACTACCCCGAGGGCCGCCATGTGGCCCCCGCCAAAGTGCGACGACTCCAGAACCGGCTATGGGCTGCGGCCAAGCGGTCTCCGGGTCGGCGCTTTCACGCCCTGTACGACCGCATCCACAGAGATGACGTGCTGTGGGAGGCGTGGGAGCGGGTCCGTGCCAACCGTGGAGCAGCGGGGGTCGATGGTCAAACCCTCGCTGTCGTGGAGGCCTACGGGGTGGACCGGATGATCGGCGAGCTCCAAGGAAGCCTTCGTGCAGGCATCTACCGCCCGTCGCCGGTGCGCCGGGTGGAGATCCCGAAGGCCGACGGGCGCATGCGCCCGCTCGGCATTCCCACGGTGAAGGACCGGGTGGCTCAGCAGGCGGCGAAGATCGTCCTCGAACCGCTGTTCGAGGCCGACTTTCTCCCCTGTAGCCACGGGTTTCGGCCGAGGCGCTCGGCGCTCGGTGCCATGGAGAGGATCAGGGTCGGTTTTATCGAGGGCAAGCAGTTCGTCTTCGAGGCCGATATCGCTGATTTCTTCGGCTCGATCGACCACGACAAGCTCTTGTCGCTGGTCGCCGAGCGGGTATCGGATCGCCGGGTGTTGAAGCTCCTTCGCCAGTGGCTGCGTGCGGGGGTGCTGGCAGAAGGGGTGTTCTCCGAGACGGTCACGGGGACGCCCCAAGGCGGGGTCATCTCCCCGCTGCTGGCCAACGTCTTCCTGCACGCCTTCGACCGGGCCTGGGCCGAGCGTGGCCGTGGCGAAGTCGTCCGCTATGCGGACGACTTCGTGGTGCTGTGCTCGACTCGGGACGAGGCCGAGCAAGCCCGGCAGGATGCAGCTGCGCTGCTGGGTGAGCTTGGGCTTCGGCTGCACCCGGAGAAGACCCGAGTGGTTGATCTCCGGGGCGGCAAAGAGGGCTTCGACTTCCTCGGCTGTCATTTCCATGCCCGCATGTCCGGCAAGCTGTGGGAGCAGCGGCGCATCGTCCGCTACTACCTGCATCGCTGGCCCTCGGTGCGGTCCATGAAGCAGGTTCGGGCGAAGATCAAGGCCCTCACCGATCGAAGCCAGGTCGGACAGCAGTTGGAAGACGTCATCGGGCGTCTCAACCAGCTTCTTCGGGGCTGGGGCAATTACTTCCGCACCGGGAATGCGTCCATCAAGTTCTGCGAGGTCGATAAGTACGTCTGGTGGCGGCTCTTCCGTTTGCTCGTGAAGAAGCGGGGTCGCAACCTTCGGGCTGGCCTAGCAGATCGCTGGACCTCGGCCTGGTTCTACGACCAGGGCCTGTATCACCTGCACGGCACCATCCGCTACCCGAAGGCAGCGTAACCATGTCCAGACGACCGTCGGTGAGCTGTATGCGGGAGAACCGCACGTACAGATCGAAAGGGGGATGGGGAACCGGGCCCGTTTCGCGGGCGCCGCGCCCCTGACTACCAATGGCCAGTCCGGTGTCGTGGGAGACCGCAGAGCGGGTGGCGACGTGGTTCGCATCGGGAAGGTCCCCGTTGGGGCCGCCACCGGCCCGTCTCGACGTCGCCACCGAGGCCCAGCTGGAACAGGATTTCGCCGAGTTCACTCCCCAGGCCGAGCAGCTCGTGGTGGCCTCCACCGGTCTCCGCCCCGCTTCGGGACCGACTCGCGGGTTGGTGGTGGACCGGCCCGAATGGGCGCGGCGCAACATCGCCTCTTTCCGGCGCCTGCTGGAGCCCGTGCTGGCCCGGCTGCAGAATTCGACCTTGAGCGGCGTCCTGGGCACGGCCACCCGGGCCTCGGCCGGAGTCCAGCTCGGGCTGGTCCTGGGTTGGATGTCGACGCGGGTGCTCGGCCAGTACGACCTGCTGCTCACCGAGAGCGACGACAGCAGCGACGTGGTCGCCTACGTGGGGCCCAACATCGTGGCCCTGGAGCGAAAGCACCATTTCCCCCCGCGGCAGTTCCGGCTGTGGATCGCCCTGCACGAGGTGACCCACCGCTGCCAGTTCTCGGCCGTGCCCTGGATGCGGTCCTACTTCCTGTCTCTGGTGGACGAGGCACTGTCGTTCGCCACGCCCGACCCCCGGCGCTTCGTCGACGGGTTGCGTCGTGCCGCTGAGGCGGTGCGCGCCGGCCGCAACCCGCTGGAGGAGGCGGGGATCCTGGGACTGGTGGCCGCTCCCGAGCAGCTGGCGGTCATCGCCCGCATCCAGGCCCTCATGAGCCTGCTCGAGGGCCACGGGGACGTGACCATGAGCCGGGCCGGGGCGGGCCAGGTGCCCGAGGCTTCTCACTTCGCCACCGTGCTGGCCGAGCGCCGGGCCAGGGCCAGCGTCCCCGCCCGCCTGCTCCAGCAGCTGCTCGGCATCGAGGCCAAGTTGAAGCAGTACGCCATGGGCGAGCGTTTCATCGCTGCCGTGGAGGCGGCCGGCGGCCCGGAGCTGTTCGCCCGGGTATGGGAGGGCCCCGAGATGCTGCCCACCCTGGAGGAGATCCGCGATCCGGGCCGGTGGGTGGCCCGCATGGGGCCGGCCCAGCTCGCCACCGGCTGATGGGCGAGCTGGTCGGGGCCCTGGGGGGGCGCTGCCATTTCCCGCCGCCGGGGACCGAGCTGCGCTGCGGGGTGTCGGGCGGGCCCGATTCCCTGGCCCTGCTCGTGCTGGCCGCCGGCGCCGGCTGCCGGGTCACGGCCGTGCACGTGGACCACGGCCTCCGGCGTGGTTCGTCCCAGGAGGCGGAGGTGGCGGCCGAGGCGGCCCGGCGCCTGGGGGCCGACTTTCGCTCCGAGACGGTGCAGGTGGGGCCCGGACCCAACCTCGAGGCCCGGGCCCGGGCCGCCCGCCTGGCCGTCCTCGGTCCCGAGGCGGCCACCGGCCACACCATGGACGACCAAGCCGAGACCGTGCTCATCAACCTGCTGCGGGGCGCCGGCCTCGACGGCCTGGCCGCCATGCGGGCCGACCACCGCCACCCGTTGCTCGGGCTGC
>JASHZK010000281.1 GCA_030042575.1 Acidimicrobiales bacterium | reverse complement strand
TGGCGAAGCACGCTATCGCCGGGCGCTTCGGGTTCCCTGACTGCCGAGCGGAGGTGACGGCCCTCACGGGGCCGGGCGCCCCACCACTACCCTCAGCGGCCGTGATCCCCGCTCGCGTCCGGCCCCTGCTCGACGCCACCGCCGACCTGGCGGCGCGCTTCGCCGCCGCCGGCCATCGTCTGTACCTGGTGGGTGGATCGGTCCGTGACGCCATCGTGGACAGCGACACGGCTCAGGACCTCGATCTCACCACCGACGCCCGTCCCGATGACACCGAGGCGATCGCGCGGAGCTGGGCCGATGCCGTGTGGATCCAGGGGAAGCGTTTCGGCACCATCGGGGCCTCCAAGGCAGACCACGTCTTCGAGATCACCACCCACCGGGCCGAGGCCTACGTGCCCGAGTCGCGCAAGCCCGAAGTGGTCTTCGGCGATTCGGTGGAGGTCGACCTGTCCCGGCGAGACTTCACCGTGAACGCCATGGCCCTGTCGCTGCCCGAAGCCGAGCTGATCGATCCTTACGGCGGCCTCGACGACCTGGCTGCCAGGCGCTTGCGCACACCGCTGGACCCGCACGTGTCCTTCGGCGACGACCCCCTGCGCATGCTCCGGGCGGCGCGCATGATCGCCGGCCTCGGCTTGGTGCCCGAAGACAGCGTGACCCAGGCGGTGCGGGCCATGCACGAGCGTCTCGAGATCGTGTCCCCCGAACGCGTCCGCGACGAACTGGACAAGCTGCTGGTGGTCCCTCGCCCGTCGCCCGGCCTGTGGTTCGTGGTCGACACCGGCCTGGCCGGACGGTTCCTTCCCGAGCTGCCGGCCCTGGCCTTGGAGCAAGACCCCATCCATCGTCACAAAGACGTGCTTGCCCACACCCTGGCCGTGGTGGACAAGACGAGCCCCGACCGCCTGCTGCGTCTGTCCGCCCTGCTGCACGACATCGGCAAGCCGCGCACTCGGGCCATCGGGTCAGAGGGGGTCACCTTCCATCACCACGAGATCGTGGGGGCGCACATGGCCCGCCGGCGCCTGGTGGCCCTGCGCTACCCCAACGACGACGTCGACGTCGTGGTGCGCCTGGTCGAACTGCACCTGCGGTTCCACACCTACCGCTTGGGCTGGACCGACAAGGCCGTGCGCCGTTACGTGCGTGACGCCGGGCCGCTCCTGGAACGGTTGAACGAGCTGACTCGCTGTGACTGCACGACCCGCAATCCGGCCAAGGCCAGAGCCATAACCACCCGCATGGACCAGTTGGAGGAGCGCATCGAAGAGCTGCGAGCCCGGGAGGAGCTCGATGCCATGCGGCCCGAGCTCGACGGGGTGCAGGTCATGGAACAGCTCGGCATCCCCCCCGGACCGCAGGTGGGGGAGGCGCTCGCTTTTCTGCTCGAATTGCGCCTGGAAGAGGGGCCGCTCGGTGAGGAGGAGGTCCGTGGCCGGCTCGACGACTGGTGGCAGCGGCGATCGGGGACCTAGAGCTCAGTCCTCGGGCCAGGCCGGGCCCATGTCGCCGTCGGCAAAGGCCTCCACCATGCGCTGGGCGTCGCTCTCGTGGAACTGCACGGGCGGCGCCTTCATGAAGTAGGCGCTGGGGCCGATCAGCGGCCCGCCGAAGCCGGCGTCGAGAGCGATCTTGGCGCAGCGCACGGCGTCGATGATGACCCCGGCCGAGTTGGGCGAGTCCCACACCTCGAGCTTGAGCTCCACGTTGAGGGGCACGTCGCCGAAGTTGCGACCCTCGAGACGGATGTAGGCCCATTTCCGGTCGGTCAGCCACGGCACGTGATCGGAGGGGCCGATGTGCACGTCGTCGGCGTCGAGCACGTAATTCTCCACCTGACTGGTGACGGCCCTGGTCTTGGACAGCTTCTTGGACTGGAGGCGCTGACGCTCCAGCATGTTCTTGAAGTCCATGTTCCCGCCGAAATTCAGTTGGTAGGTGCGGTCCAGGGCCAGGCCGCGGTCCTCGAACAGGCGGGTGAGCACCCGGTGGACGATGGTGGCGCCCATCTGGCTCTTGATGTCGTCGCCCACGATGGGCACCTTGGCGTCCCGGAACTTGCGGGCCCAGGAGGGATCGCTGGCGATGAACACGGGAATGGCGTTCACGAAGGCCACCCCGGCGTCGAGGGCGGCTTGGGCGTAATGGCGTTGGGCCTTCTCGGATCCCACCGGCAGGTAGCTCACCAGCACGTCGGCTTGGGCCTGGCGCAGGGCGGCGGCCACGTCGACCGGATCGGCCAGGGCCTCCTCCACGCTGTCGCGGTAGTAGGCACCGAGCCCGTCGAGGGTGGGGCCCCGCTGGACGCTGACGTCGAGGTGGCCGACTTGGGCGAAGCGAACGGTGTTGTTCTGCCCGGCCCAGATGGCTTTGGACAGGTCGACTCCGACTTTGCCGGCGTCGACGTCGAAAGCGGCTACGAATTCGACGTCACCGACGTGGTAGCGGCCCAGCTGCACGTGCATGAGACCGGGCACCAGATCGCCGGGGTCGGCGTCACGGTAGTACTCCACCCCTTGGACCAGGGAGCTGGCGCAGTTCCCCACGCCGGCGATGGCCACCCGAACCTTGCTCATGGGTTTCTTCCTTCCGTTTGGATCAACGAACCTTCGGCTGTGCCCGCCGGTCCCCGGCTCCGCTCGGCGGCGATGAGGCGGTCGAGCCACGAGATGTCGCGCTCGGTGGACTCCGCTGTGTGCTCCACCACCAAGCGGGCGTAGGGGTCGAGCAGGCGCCGGCGGCCCTGGGAGGTGTGCAGCACCTCTTCGAGGTGCTGCACCAGCTGGGCCCGGCGTCGTTCGAGCAAGCGGAGCCGGGCCTGGGGCGGCAGGTAGCGGGCGAAGGCCAGGCGCAGGCCGAAGCTGCGGGCGTCGTCGGCGGCGCCGGGGTCCCGTTCGCTGTCGAGCAGTTCGGCGAACTGGCGCCTGCCCTCGTCGGTGATCCGGTACACCTTGCGCCCGCGTCGCCCGCGACCTCCCGGATTGCGCCGGGCCCGCAGGGCGGCCCGCTCCCCGCTCAGCGATCCGGTCATCGGCGCCGCCGGGGTCCCCGATGGGGGTCCCTCGGTGCTCACCACCGCCCCTGAGCGTTCCAGGCGCGAAAGGGCCGGGTACAGGGACCCGAAGGACACCGGCGAGAAGAACCCCAGCTCCTCACGCAGGCGCTTGCGGATCTCGTACCCGTGCAGCTCCTGCTCACCGAGCAGGCCGAGGATGGCCAGCTCGAGCATCAGCCGAGCTCTCCAGGCAGGACGCAGGGGGGGTAGTCGAGCTGTCGATACATCGTCCAGATGCATCGTATCGATATATCGGCCTCGATGCAACGGCAGGCCCAACGGCATGGCACTGACTTACTCGGCTCGCTCCGACGACACCGACGCCCGGTCGCGACGAGGGTGCCGTCCGACCACCAGGTCGCCACGTCGTTCGCGCGACGGCACCACGTCGATCCGTGCCTGCGGCGGTACCCTGTCCCTTCGATGACCTTCGGGCCGAGCGCCATCCGCGGCTTTCCCGTGACCGGGGCGGGTGGCCGGGTCGAGTACCGGCTGGCCCGCAACGCCGTGGTCCGCGAATTCCGCCGGGGCCGTCTCGGCCGTTTCGACGTGTGCGACGCCCACCCCGAGCTCATCCGGGCGGCCCGCAACGTGGGCACGCCCACCCCCGAGGACTGTCCCATCTGCGGCGAGGTGCCGGTGGTGCACGTCACCTACGTGTTCGGCCCCCGGCTGCCTCCCCAGGGACGGTGCCCGGCCACCACCGCCGAGCTGGC
>JASHZK010000280.1 GCA_030042575.1 Acidimicrobiales bacterium | reverse complement strand
CTGGGGCACCACTTCGCCGGCGAACTCCCAGATGACGGTGCGGAGCTTCTCCTGGCGGTGGAAGCACAGGCCGTTGTCGATGGCCCAGATGGTCCCGTCCTCGCCGAGCAGGCAGTGGCCACTCTTGCGATCGGCGTTGTTGGCCACCACGTCGAAGGCGCAGATGACCCGCAGGCGACGGTGGTGGGTCTCCTCCTCCACCAGCGTGAAATGGTGCTCGGAGAAGTCGGCCGACACGAAGCGCTGCAACGATCCGGTCCCGAGCGGGGCGTCGGTTCGTTCCACGGTCTCGGGCACGAGCCCCCAGCCCAGCATCTCCGAAAGGTGGTAGGCGGCGATCTCGCGTCGGTAGATGCCCGGGGGGAAATCCCACAGGCGCCGCTCGCCGCGTTCGGGCTTGTACACCGCCGCCAGCTGCTCCTCGTTGCGGGTGCAGGTGGCCAAAAAGGTGCGGTTGGAGCTCCACGGCATCTCGCCCACCACCTCGACCCGGCCGTCGGCCAGGAGTCTCAGGTGGTCGGAGCCGGTCACGTCGCCGGTGGCCGATGGCCGTTGGTGCGCGGGCAACGGTGTCCGCTGGCGTCGAGCGGGAGCCCGCACAGAGGACACGGTGGGCGTCCGGCCTCCACCAAGGAGGTGGCCCGGATGGCGAAGGCCGCCGCCTGGGCCCGCGTCACGCTGAAGCGGGCCATGTCCCCCTCTTCGTCCTCGGCCACGAGCTCCTCGGCCACGAGCACGATGCGGTCCGTCTCCTCGTCGTAGCTCACCCCCAGGGTGCCGATGACCCAATGGGGCTCGGTGGGGTCCTCGAGATCGAGGTCCCGGGGAACCTGCTCGGGTCGTTCCAGGTCCTGCAGCACACGGCCCAGGTACTCGGCCAGGACCGACACCTGCTGCTTCTCGGCCTTGAGCGTGAGCAACGTGTCGCCGGCTCGGCACTGGACGAGGAACTGCCGCTTGCCCACGGGCCCCTCGGTGCCCACGGTGAACCGGTCGAGGTCTCCGAGATCGAGCGACGGGCTCATGGCTGGGCCTTCACGTCTTCTCGGGCGAGGGGGCGATCACGACAGGGCCAGCTCGCCCAGCCCGTCGGTGACGTTGACGCACAGCACGTGCAGGGCGCCGGTGCCCCGGATGACGGCGGTGATCGAACAGGGGGAGACCACGAGCCGTTGGAAGAGATCGAGCGGGATCCCGGCGGTGGCGGCCACGGCCGCCTTGATGGGATCGGCGTGGGACACGGCCACGAAGGTCTCGCCCCGATGGACCTCGCACAGCCTGTCGAGGGCGGCGGTCATCCGGATCTGCATCTCGGCGAAGGACTCCCCTTGGGGGAAGCGGAAGGTGGACGGTTGGTGCACGACGGCGCGCCACTGTCGGCGCCGGCGCAAGGTGGCCAGTCGTGATCCCGTCCATTCCCCGAAGTCGCACTCGAGAAGCCCGCGGTCGGTGCGCACCCGGTGACCCAGGCGCGAGGCGATGGGCCGGGCCGTCTCCACGGCGCGCTCGAGCGGTGAGCTGTACACCGCCACCGGGGGCCGGCGGAGGGCGGCGATGCGATCGGCGGCCGACCGCGCCTGTTGGCGTCCCGCCTCCGACAGGTGCAGGCCCGGCGCCCGACCCGGGAGCACTTTGCCGGTCGTGGCCGTCCGGCCGTGGCGGACCAGGAGCGCGACGGCAGGTGCCGGTGAGGATCGAGGGGCCACGTCGGGTCATCGTACGCTCATCGCCGTGGCGCCCCCCCAGCCTCGTCGCACCACCGACCGGCTCGCGTCGCTGGCCGCGCTCAGCTCCGAGATCACGCGCTGTCGTCGCTGCCCGCGTCTGGTGGCTTGGCGTCAGGAGGTGGCGCGCACCAAGCGGGCCGCTTTCGCCGACGAGGAGTACTGGGGTCGCCCGGTGCCGGGATTCGGCGACCCCGGGGCCCGGATCGTGCTCGTCGGTCTGGCGCCGGCTGCCCACGGCGGCAACCGCACCGGCCGGGTCTTCACCGGGGACCGCTCCGGCGACTGGCTGTTCGCCGCCTTGTGGCGGGCCGGACTGGCCAATCAGCCCACCAGCGTGGCCCTCGACGACGGGCTGCGTCTGCGCGGCGCGTATGTGCTGGCGGCGGTGCGGTGCGCTCCTCCGGCCAATCGTCCCACCCCCGAAGAGCGCGCCAACTGCGCGCCGTTCCTCCGTCGCGAGCTGGCGCTCCTCGGTGGCACCCGGGTGCTCGTGGCACTGGGCGGCTTCGCCTACCAGGCCCTGGCCGCCGAAGAGGGGCTGCGGCCCCGCCCCGCCTTCGGTCACGGGGCGGAGGCGGCGCTGCCCGACGGGCGGGTGATCATCTGCTCGTACCACCCCAGCCAGCAGAACACCTTCACCGGCACCCTCACCGAGAAGATGCTCGACGACGTCATGGCCCGGGCCAAACAGCTCGCCGGCGGCCCGCGCCAACGGTGACGGGGGCGCCAACGGTGACGGGGGCGGCGCAGGGACCGGGGCGGCGCAGGACCGGGGCGGCGCAGGGAAAAGGGCGGCTCAGGCCTTGACGGCGATGCGGCGGGGAGCGGCGACCGCCGTCTCCGGCCACCGCCTGCGGCTGACCCGGCTGAGGCGGGCCAGCAGTTCCAGCGCCCCGGGGTCGTCCTGACCGGGCCGGGTCTCGATGGTCCCGTCAGCCTGCATGGCGGCCATGATCTCCCTGCCCTTGTCGGTGCGCACGACAGTGAGCGTCCAGTCGCCGAAGGCGCCGATACCCCCGGTGGAGATGTCGGCATGCTCGGCGGCGAAGTCGGGACACATCTTGCAGCCCTGGCGCGTCCAGGCGTGACCCTCCTTCAGGGGTACCTCGTGGTACTCGCCGTCGGTGGTCCAGATCTGGAACACGCCTTTGATGTTGATCTTCTTGATGTGGGCTCGCTCCAGCCCGTAACGGGCCTCGAAGAGCTCTTCGAAGATGGAGTCGTCGAAGGTCTTGGAGCACAAGAGCCCGATGGAGAGGGCCAGACGCCGCGCCACCTTGCCCGCTTTGCGGGTGGACATGACCGGCGGCACCGAGGCCTGGCAGCTCATGCCCACCAGGGCGATGCGCTCGGCTCCCCCTTCCACGGCCTGTGGGTAGGCCAGGGTGTTGGCTGAGTACGTGTAGCGGGACCCGGCGCTGTCCAGCACCTCCTGGCGGGTCCGGGCCACGGCCGGCACCGCCTTCCACGTGCTGCCGTCGCCTTCGAGGGCGGAGACCAGAGCGGCGTCGATGACGTCGTGCTCCAGCGCCCAGATGAGAAGGGCGGCGACCAGCCCGCCGTCCTGGCCCGCTTCGAGCACCGCCGGGTCGGCGGCCCGGGCCAGCACCACCTCGGTGCTGATGCCGGCCACCTCGTCGTCGTGGCGCGGACGGCCGAAGAGAAAGCCGTCGATCTCGGTCTCCCAGTCCCGGAAGCGAGGACAGGCCCGGGTGCACATGGTGCAGCCCCGCTCGCCGTGGGTGCAGTCCTCGGGGCCGCCGTCCTCGTCGACCTTCCAGGGCCGGTACACCCCGTCGCCGTCGTCGTACTTGAGCACGTCGTGCGGGCAGGCGATGATGCAACCGGCGCACCCGGTGCACAGCCCCGAGGTGACGACCTC
>JASHZK010000279.1 GCA_030042575.1 Acidimicrobiales bacterium | reverse complement strand
GCGCTTCGCCACGATCTGTCGAACGCGCTGGTGGAGTCCACCAACACCAAGCTCCGCGTCCTGCATCGCATGGCCTTCGGCTTCAAGAAGCCCGAGCACTTGATCGCCCTGGCACTGCTTGACCGCGGCGGCTACTGCCCGCCGCTGCCGGGACGCTCAGCGCCGGCGCTTGCGGCGCTTTGCTGAGGACCGGGGCGGCGTCGCCGGCGCGGTGACCCGCCCACCGGTCGGCTGACGAGACGAGAGCGTTGGCCCGAGGACAGCTTCGCGCTCGGCTCTGGGCCGGGCATTGAACCGAGCGATGAAGGCATCGACGGCCCGCTCGTCGCCCAGGTCGACACCTTCGGAAACCGCCTTCGTCCACATGCGCTTCCCGAAGCTGAAGCGCGACTGATCGGTCATGTGGGCCCGGAACGTGCCTTCGATGCGCCCCAGATGCTCGAGGAGGACCTCTGGGGGGTCGCTGTCAGGATCGAGAAGCCCGGTCTCGGCCAGGAATCCGATGAAGGCCCGGGCTTCGTCGATCACCTCGTCGAGCTCGTCGGGCTCGACCATCACCTTGGCCGGATACAGCTCGAGATAGAGCTCGCTCAGGTCCCCTCTTCTCCACCGGGTGAGATGACCATCGATGTATCCCCACTTGTAGTGGAGCAGGCCCTCGCCGGCATCTTCTTGGAGCCCGACGCCGTTGTCGGCGACCCAGGCGGCAAAGCGATGCTTCAGCTCGGTGCTGGCCACCTCGTAGTCGCCCTCGTCATCGGGCCACCAGTGACGCGCCGTCGGCTCCACCGCCACATCTTGACCGCACCCGGGACCTCGCCGCGAAAAGCCTGGTTGACACCAACGCCGAAGGGTCAGTCAAAAGACGGTGGAGCCGAGGGCGGGCACGTGTGGCCACCCGGCCTTGACGGCCCCGGCCCCGACGTGTCGAGCGTGCCGACGATGGATAGCGCCAGCCGGCCCGTCCGGCTGGCCTGACCGCTCGACCGCTGATGACGACAAGCGTCGTGGGGCGTCAAGCCACCCACGGATCTGTCAGGAGAGCCTTTTTTTATGCGGGGCCACTGCTGTGCCACCCAGGTGGCGATGGCCTCCTCGTTGCGCTCGACGGCTCGCCGGGCAGGGCGCTGGCGGGTCCAGCCCAGGCGCTCACGCAGGATGCGCCAAGTCTGGGTGGGGCCGTAACCCACGCCGGTCACCGCCTCGATCACCTCGGCGACGTCGCCCCAGGGTCTATAGCTCGCTGGGAAAGCCGTTGGCCCGCGGACCGCGCTCGAGGGATCACGTCTGCGTAACTACGTCAGTGTATTACGGAAGAATCTTTAGGTGCGGCGAATGACGAAGTGCTCTTCGCCATCATCCGGGCACTCAGGGTCCTACTGGACTTTTGAGACTTGGCGGTTCGTCCTCGGCTCGCTCTGGCAGAGTGGCTTCGATGACCAGCAATAAAGCGAAGAGTGTCGGGCACCATGGTGGGACGTGGCTGGTCCTCAGCCGCGACATTTCCGACTCGGTACGAATCGACGGCGAGCCGCAGGTCCGGGCGGGCATGGTGCTGGACATGGACACCGGCTTGGTACGGGGAGTAGCCGCGGGCACGACCGAAAGCGACGCCGTCGCGCAGGCGTTCGCGATGGGGCTCACGACGCCGGCGGGAAGCTTGCCGCCGGGGCGGCCGGGCGAGGTGCTCTGCGCTCCGGGGCTCGAGCCCCAAGTCATCGACGTGGTGTCGTCTCTGATTGCCGACGACCGTTTGCCTCCGGTGCGGGCGATCGAGCCCCCGGCAGAGGCGGAGGACATCTTCGATTCCTTCGTCGGGCACATGTCGGGCCGCTCTCAGCCGACCGAGCCGCCGAACCCATCCGAATGGGAGCTGCTGTATCGGCGTGCGTTCGACTTCTACCGGGTTGCGCCCTGGACCCGATGGGACGGTGGGATCGTGCTGGCCCTGGAGACGAGCATTGATGATGCCGATGGCGGCTGGGCCGCGGTGGTGATGGGCAACTCAGGTATCCAGCACGGTCTGGTCCTCTACCCCGGAGGCCAGATCCCCGCGGGTCTCGACGGCTGGGAGCCCGGACTCCCGGTACCGATGCCGTCGGGGACGCTTTCGTTGATGTTGGACCCACCATCGGAACTGCCCTCGGACCTTCGAAACAAGGCCTTCCGTTATGGGTGGCCGTCGGACGCGGAGCTGGTGCCTGCGGTGCTTCGGCTCGGTCGGGAGGGCGGGGGCGACCCGGGAGAGGCGGACGCCCAGCTGCTGGCGATCGCGCTGGCCGCGGTGACGGCCCACGACGCCCGCGGTCCCGTCGCAGTCGACTCCGCCGACCAAGTCACCAACGGCAAGATCGTGCTGGGCAACGGGCGGGCGGCGAGTTTCACCATCGCCCAGAAGCCTCCAGTTCCAGAGCCCGACGTTCCCCGTATCCGTGTCCACCAGGCCGGGTTCGACCTCGTCCCACAGGGGACACCGGTCGTGCTGGGTCACCTTCCCTGGGCATCTGTGACAGAACTCCGCGCTGCGGCGCGTATTCACCGGCCCTTTCCCCCCGGGGCGCCACGACCGGCTGGAGCGGAGGTGCCGCTTCTGGCGATCCTGCCCAAGCCCAAGAAGG
>JASHZK010000278.1 GCA_030042575.1 Acidimicrobiales bacterium | reverse complement strand
AGGCGAAGAAGCTCCTTCATCTCCTCGAGTCCCTCGACGATCTCGACGACGTGCAGAACGTGTGGTCGAACTTCGACATCCCCGACGAGATCCTGGCCGCCGTGGCCGAGTAGAGCGGGAGAAGTCTCCGAAGACCTCTTCTGTGAAGGTACGAGGTCGACAAATTGTTTCGTAATTGTCTGCTGCATTGCGGCCGCCTGGCCGCGTGCCCTTCGACCGGCGCGACAGGGTCTTTGGGCCCTACAAGCAACAGCCCCCTCCTGTTTGGCTTCGGACAGGCGAAGCCCGCGACAGGAGGAAGTGATGCTGCAGCTCACCGCTCTGGCGGTCGGCGCCGTGGCCAGCGCATGCCAGCAGCGCGCCCTGTTGCCCGGAGAAGTGATCGAGGTCACCTGGCGCCACTACCGCTCGGACCCCGAGAACGTGTGGTTCTTGGAGGTGCACGTCTTCCAGCAGGACGGGCTGACCGAACGGGCCACGCTGGTCGCTCTGTGAACCCCTGAGCCGGCTGCGCTCAAGCGCGGGCCGACTCGACATCCACCGCCAGCGCGCAGCCGGTTGCTAGCCTGCGAACGCATGTTCGTCCTGGGCATCGATCCCGGCTTGTCGTGCTGCGGCTACGGCGCCGTGCGGCGGGCTGGAGGCGGTCTCCAGGCGATCTCGGGCGGGGTCGTTCGTACCGACACCGCCCTCGAGCTGCCCGACCGCCTGGAGCTCCTCCACCGTGAGCTGCGGGGGTTGGTGGCGGAGCTGTCCCCCGACGCCGTGGCGGTGGAGCGGGTGCTGTTCCAGACCAATGCCCGTACCGCCATGGCCGTCGGCCAGGCTGCCGGTGTGGCGCTGCTGGCGGCGGCCGAGGCCGGCTGCCCGGTGGCCCAGTACAGCGCCAACGAGGTGAAGATGGCGGTGGTCGGGTTCGGCGGCGCCACCAAGGAACAGGTCCAGCGCATGGTGCGGGCCGTACTGGGGTTGGCCGAGCCTCCCCGGCCACCGGACGTGGCCGACGCCCTGGCCCTGGCCATCTGCCATCTCGGGGCGGGCGCACTGCGCCGCCGCCTGGCCGCGGTGGTGGGGGACCGGGACGTCCGGCCACCGCTGGCGCCGGCTCGAGTCGCCCAGGGCCGGCGATGATCGGCTGGCTCCGGGGCCGGGTCATCGGCCGCACGGCCGAGGGAGAGGTCCTGCTCGACGTGGGCGGTGTCGGCTACCGGGTGGCCGTCTCGGGCCCGGTCATGGCCCGGGTGGCCGGCGAGGGCCACGAGCTGGCTCTGCACGTGCACACGCACGTGCGTGAGGACGCCATCGTCCTCTACGGCTTCGACAGCGCGGAGGACCGCCGCTGCTTCGAAGCCCTGTTGGGCGCCCACGGAGTGGGGCCGGCGCTGGCCTTGGCCGTGTTGTCCACGCTCCCGCCCGCCGATTTGGCGCGCGCCGTGGTGGAGGAGGACCTCGACCTGCTGTGCGCCGTGCCCGGCGTGGGCCGTAAGACCGCGGCGCGGTTGGTGCTCGATCTCCGTACGCGCCTCTCGGTGCCCGATCTGCCCCAGCGGGCGGTGCCCGGTGCGGGCGGATCCGCCGGCGTCGCCCGCCAGGAGGTGCGCGCCGCCCTCCTCGAGCTCGGCTACGAACCCGACGAGATTCGCCGGGCCATGGGTGAGGTGCCCGACGAAGGGGCGGTCGAGGATCTGCTGCGCCGTGCCCTGCAGGAGCTGGCGGTGGCCCGATGAGGAGGCGGCGGTGAGCGGCCGTCAGGAGGTGCTCGCCCCCGGGCCCTCCACCGCCGAGGGCGACTCGAGTTCGCCGGCACGGCGTCAGGTCGACCCCGCTGCCGACCCGGGCGACATGGTCGACGAAGCCCGGTTGCGGCCCCGGCGGCTGGCGGAATTCCTGGGCCAGCCGCAGCTGACCGAGCACCTCCACATCGTCTTGGAGGCGGCGCGCCGCAGGGGACAAGCGGTCGACCATCTGCTCTTCGCCGGCCCCCCCGGCCTGGGCAAGACGACCATGGCCGGCATCGCCGCCGCCGAGATGGGGGTGGGGCTGCGCGTCACCTCCGGCCCGGCGTTGGCCCGCAGCGGCGACCTGGCCGCCATCCTCACCGATCTCCAGCCCGGAGACGTCCTGTTCATCGACGAGATCCACCGCCTACCCCGTCCGGTGGAGGAGGTCCTCTACCCGGCCATGGAGGACTTCCAGCTCGACATCCTCATCGGCAAGGGCCCGACGGCTCGCTCCATCCGTCTCGACCTGCCCCGCTTCACCCTGGTGGGGGCCACCACCCGGATAGGGCTCCTCACCGGCCCGCTGCGCGACCGATTCGGGTTCCTCGGCCGCCTCGACCTCTACGACCCCGTGTCGCTGGCCGGGATCGTGCGGCGGGCTGCCGGCATCTTGAACGTGGCCGTGGACGACGGAGGAGCCACGGAGATCGCCACACGCTCGCGAGGGACGCCTCGCATCGCCAACCGTCTGCTGCGGCGGGTGCGCGACTACGTGGAGGTACGGGCCGAAGGTGCCATCACGGCGATGCTGGCCGCCCAGGGGCTGGAGCTGTTCGGTGTCGACCACCTCGGTCTGGACAAGGTCGACCGGGCCATCCTCGACGCGCTGTGCGTGCGCTTCTGCGGCCGGCCGGTGGGGCTGGTGACGCTGGCCCAGTGCGTGGGGGAGGAGCCCGACACCGTGGAGGACGCCTACGAGCCCTTCCTGCTCCAGCAGGGATTGATCCAGCGCACCCCCCGGGGAAGAGTGGCCACGGCCAACGCCTACTCCCATTTGGGGGTGCCTGGGACCCCCGAGCCCCCGGCGCCGGTGGCGCGCCTGTGGTAGGGGGCGGGGTGCCCCTACAGTGGCAGCCCGGTGAGCTGAGATAAGCTCTCTCGTTCGGACACGAGCCGGAGAATGCCTCTTCCATGTCCTGCTTCGCCGCCTTTGTGCTGGCGACCAGCTCCAAGTCGACCCCGTCGGGCAGCAGCGCCGCTTCGCTGATCTTCATCGTCATCATCGGACTGGCCGCCTACTTCCTGTTCATACGGCCGCGCTCGATGGCCGCCCGCCGTCAGCGCCAGACCCTGCAGGAGCTCGTCCCCGGCGAGGAGGTGCTCACCGCCTCGGGGATCTTCGGGACCGTCCTCGACGTGGAGAGCGACCGGGTCACCTTGGAGACGGCGCCCGGCACCCGCCTCACGGTGCTGCGCTCCACGGTCGCTCGGCGCATGACGCCCACCACCACCGAGGACGAGGCCAGCACCTGGCCTCCGGCACAGCAGGACGGCGCTGCCGGTGGGGAGGAAGCGGTGGGCGACACCACTGACGGAGGCGCAGAGGACGAGGCGGAGGACGAGAACACGCAGCCGGGGCGCGGCGACCAGGGGGGGGTGGGGTAGTGCGCGAACGGCCGCTGGTCATCAGCCTGCTGGCCTGCGTCGGAGTGGCCCTGGTGGCCTTCGGGGCCACCGTGGCCGCCGGGTGGGCGCCCAAGCTGGGACTGGACCTGGCCGGCGGGGCCGAGGTCATCTACGCGCCGTCCCACAAGGTGTCGGGCGGCGACCTGACCACGGCGGTCGACATCATGCGCAACCGCGTGGACGCCGCCGGTGTGTCGGGCTCCAACATCGGGACACAGGGCTCCGACATCGTGGTCCAGCTCCCCGGAGTGAAGAACGCCACCCAGCTGTTGAAGGAGATCGGCACCACCGGCGAGATGCTGTTCCGGCCCGTGTTGTGCTACGTCCCCGCCTACACCGCCCCGGCCAAAGGGACGGCGGTGCCCTCCACCGTGCCCTCCACGTGCGCCAGCCAGTACCTGCTGACCGGCTCCACGCTGAACGTCGACACCAGCACCGGCGACCCCCAGAACACGGTGGGAGCCGACACGGCGCTGACCTCCTACCCCGACTCGGGCTGCGCCGCTGTGGCGCCGAGCAATTGGACGGCCAGCGACTGCTACATCAACTACGACACCGCCCATCAGAACGGCAACGTGATCCTGCAGGCCTCCAGCACCAACGGCGGCTCCGGCTCCCGTTACCTGCTCGGTCCCGTGGGGGTGGCCGGCGCCCAGATCTCGAGCGCCCAGGCCACCCTGCCCACCGACAGCACCAGCTGGGTGGTGGACCTCACCTTGAAGAGCACCGGCTCCTCGCAATGGGACGCCTTGGCCCAGAAGCAGTTCCACGCCTACATCGCCATCGACCTCGACGGCCAGGTGATCTCGGCCCCCTTGACCCAGCCCACCCAGAGCGCTTTCTCCTCCTTCGGCGGCAAGGTGGAGATCAGCGGGAACTTCACCCAGGCGAGTGCCCAGCAGCTGGCCACCGACCTCAATTACGGTGCCCTGCCCGTGGCCCTGAAAGCCCAGACCACGGAGACGGTGTCGGCCACGTTGGGCAAGTCGTCGCTCAAAGCCGGGCTCCTGGCCGGCCTGGGCGGCCTGGCCCTGGTGCTGCTCTACATGATCCTCTACTACCGGGGCCTGGGGGTGGTGGTGGTGCTGGGGCTCATGACCACGTCACTGCTCTTGTGGGCCATCGTGTCCGCCTTGAGCCATTCGGGCATGGACCTGACCTTGGACCTGTCCGGTGTGACCGGGGCCATCGTCTCCATCGGGATCACGGCCGACTCCTACGTCATCTATTTC
>JASHZK010000277.1 GCA_030042575.1 Acidimicrobiales bacterium | reverse complement strand
CCCCACCAACTGATCGACCGCTACTCCACCCGTGAAGTGGTGGAGCTGCGCTTGGCCATGGCCGACTACAAGAACGTGTCCACCGATCTCGCCCCCCATCTCGACGGACTGGTCAGCCGGCACGAGGTGCTTCCCGACCGACTGCTGCTCTACGCCGACGACGGTGAGGCCGTGGTCGAGCAGGTGCACCGTCGTGGCTTGGCGCCCGAGCGCACCTTGGTGCGCCGATCCAACCTGGAGGACGTCTTTCTCTACCTGACCGGCCGGAGCCTGATCGAGTGAACCGGGGCCCCTCCTCGTGACGACCACCCTCGCCACCGAGCAGCGCGGCACGGCCCCGGTCCGCCGTCCCCGTATGCCGCCGTGGGTCCGCGCCCTTCGCTACTGGCTGTACCAGTACAAGCGCACCTGGAAGGGCTCGATCACCGTCAGCTTCCTCTACCCGGTGCTCTACCTGGCCGCCATGGGGCTGGGGCTGGGATCGCTCATCAACCACCACGTGGGCACCGTCGACCACGTGCACTACCTCGAGTTCCTGGCCCCCGGCCTGCTGGCCGCCACCGCCATGCAGATCGCCGGGACGGAAGCCACCTACCCCGTCATGGACGCCATCAAGTGGCACCGCACGTACTTCGCCCAACTGGCCACCCCCCTGCGACTGGCCGACGTCCTTTTCGGGCACTTGGGCTGGATCACGGCGCGCTTGGCCACGGTGACGGCGATCTACCTCGGCGTCATGGCCGCCTTCGGAACCGTCCTCTCGCCCTGGGCGATATTGGCCGCCCCGGCAGGGGTGATGACCGGATTGGCCTTCGCCGCCCCCATGGCCGCCTTCGCCGCCACGCAACAACGTGAAGCGGCGTTCACCACGATCTACCGGATGGCCTTGGTGCCCTTGTTCCTCTTCTCGGGCACCTTCTTCTCCGTGAGCCAGCTCCCCCTCTGGCTGCAGGACGTGGCCTACGCCACGCCCCTGTACCACGGCGTGGCCCTGTGCCGAGACCTGACCCTGGGCCAGCTGCACCCGGCCGCCGACGTGGTGCACGGCCTCTACCTGCTGGCCTTGACGGGAACAGGGGTGGCGGCGGCCATGAAGACGTTCCGACGCCGGCTGGTGGTGTGATGAGCGACGCCCTCGGAACGCGGGTGATCGACACAAGTGTCCTGCGCCTCACCCCGGCGTCGCTGTTGGGCAGCCGCCGGCGAGGCCTGCGCCTGGTGGAGCACAACGTGGTTCTCTACCGCCGGGCCTGGATCTACTTGGTGACCGGGTTCTTCGAGCCCTTCTTCTACCTGCTGTCGATCGGGCTCGGACTCGGCCACCTGGTGGGTTCTCTGCACCTGGGCGGCCGGACCGTCCTCTACACGTCCTACGTGGCGCCAGGACTTCTGGCCTCAGCCGCCATGAACGGCGCCATCATCGACGCCACTTTCCAGACTTTCTTCAAATTGAAGATCACCAAGCTCTACGACTCCGTGCTGGCCACGCCCATGAGTGTGGCCGACGTCACCGTGGGCGAGTTGACATGGACGCTCATGCGCTCAGGGCTGTACTCGGGGGCATTTCTGGTGGTCATGGCCGCCATGGGTTACGTGCTCAGCCCGTGGGTGATCCTCTGCTACCCGGCGGCCATCCTCATAGGGTTCGCCTTCTCGGCCATCGGCATGGCCGCCACCTCCTACATGCGTAGTTGGCAGGACTTCGACCGGGTTTCGCTCGCCATCATCCCGTTGTTCTTGTTCTCGGCCACCTTCTACCCGTTGTCGGTCTACCCCGTGTGGCTCGAGTGGGTGGTCCGCTGCACGCCGCTCTACCAGGGCGTGGCCCTCCTGCGCGCCTTGGACGCCGGCACTTTTAGCTGGTCGCTACTGGGACACGCCTCGTATCTCGCCGCCATGGGTGCCGTGGGGCTGAGGATCACAGCCCGCCGTTTCGCCCAGCTCCTCCTGCCCTGATGCCGGCCGCCGGTGCCGGTGCCTCGCCACGCGGGTACCCACCCGGCGCCGACCCGCTTCTGGTTGAACCACCGCCGCCGGTACCCTGGTGGTGGTGTTCGACTGGCGGCGTCGACGCGCCGGACTCGTCATCGCCCTCCTGCTCCTGGGAGCGGGAACGGGTGCCTCGATGGCACAGGGCGCCGGCCCTCCGGCTGTGAAGCGAGCCGAGCCCCCCATCGCCACGACCACCAGCACCACCAGCACCACCAGCACCACCAGCACCACCACGACCACGACCACGACGACAAGCACCACCACCACGACCAGCACCACCACGACCACCACCACGACCGTTCCCGTCCCGGCCCCCTCGGACGGGCCCGCCTGCGTCCCCGCCATAGCCGACGAGCTGTCGTCGACCGGCTCGGCCCAGCAGTTGGTCGTCGTCGAGGCCACCACCTATGCCACGACCTACGCCACCCTGTCGGCTTGGGCCCGCCGAGGCGGCTGTTGGGTAGAAGCCTTCGGACCGTGGACGGCGCGCCTCGGGGTCAACGGCTTCTCCGACCACAAGACCGAAGGGGACGGCACCACGCCCACCGGCGCCTACGACATCGGCCCGGTCATGTACGGCAACGCTCCCAACCCCGGGGTCGACTACCCGTACCGCCAGCTGGTGTGCGGCGACTGGTGGGACGAGGACCCATCCTCGCCGCAGTACAACACCTTCCAGTACGTGCCCTGCGGCCAGGCACCGCCCTTCGGTGGCGACAGCGAAGCACTGTGGGAGGAGACGACCGCCTATCCGAGTTTCGCCGTGATCGACTACAACACAGACCCCGTGGTCCCCGGAGCCGGGTCAGCCATCTTCATCCACGCCGACATCGGCGGACCGACCGCCGGCTGCGTGAGTCTCCCCGTGGGCCAACTCGACCAGCTCCTCGACTGGCTGGAGCCGTCGGCGGCGCCTCTGGTGGTGATGGGACCTTCCAGCGAGATCGCCAGATTCTGAGTCCAGGAGCGGTCGGTCTCAGTCGAGGCCGAGCATGGCCGCGCACTCCGGCCACTGGCTCCAGCCGCCACGTTGGTACAGCTGGTAGGCCGCCTGGTCCTGCTGCGGCGCCGGCGCCTCGCTGGGAAGGCCGCTG
>JASHZK010000276.1 GCA_030042575.1 Acidimicrobiales bacterium | reverse complement strand
CCTTCGAGCCCATGGCCGGCCTGGTGGTGCACGTGGGCGGGCCCGGTATGGGCCAGGTGGTCAAGCTGTGCAACAACCTGGTGTACGCCGCCCAGATGCTGGCCACAGCCGAGGCCACCGCCCTGGCCCAGCGCGCCCAGGTCGACCCGGCGAAGCTCCTCGAAGTCCTCACCCACTCGACAGGTGACTGCACGGCGGTGCGTACCCGCCTGCCCGTGCCCGGGGTGATCCCCGACAGCCCGGCCTCCAACGACTGGCAACCGGGGTTCATGACCGATCTCATGGCCAAGGACCTGGACCTGGCCCTGGGGTACGCCGCCAAGGCCGGCGTGCCCCTCGCCTCCACCGCCACCGTGCGCCAGGTCCTGACGGCGACCACCGTGGCCGGCTTCGGCCGCCAGGACTTCTCGGCCCTGGCCAAGGTGGTCGAGCGCTTGGCAGGGCTCAGATGACTCCGACGACACCGGGGCGCCCACCGGCTCTGGTGGCGGCGGCCGACCATCGGGCGCGCGGCGTCATCACGTTCGAGCGCTACGACGAGTACCTCCGGGCGCTCACCGACGTGCTCCCCTACTGCGACGGCATCCTGGCCAGCGCCCAGCCCCTGGCCGACCTGCGGGCCAGCGGTGCACTCACCCCGGCCCACGGCACCTACCTGTCGCTCAACCGCACCGGCTTGGCCCGTTCCGCCTTCGAGGCCGACGACCGCCTGGTGGCCAGCGTGGCCAGGGCTGCCGCCGACGGCTGGGCCGGGGTGAAGGTCATGGTCCGCATCGACTTGGCCGACGCCCGCACCGCCAGCGCCCTGGAGATGCTGGGGCGCGTGCTCGAAGAGGCGGCTGAACGGGGCCTGGAGGCCATGGTCGAATCCATGCCGTGGGTGGACGGCCGTCTGTGCCGGGCCGCCGACGACGTGGTACGCGCCGCCGTGGTGGTCCACGACATGGGGGCGCCCCTGCTCAAGCTGCCCGTTCCGGCTGTCGCTGCCGGAAGAGCGCGTCGCGCCGCCCTGGCCCGGGTGACGGGATCGGTGGGTGCGCCCGTGCTGTTCCTGGGTGGGCCGTTGCCCGAGGCCGAGGCCGACGGCCCCCACGCCCATGAGCTCGGACGCCAGGCGCTGTTGGAGGAGGTGGCCGACGTCATGGAGAGCGGGGCCGGCATGGCCGTCGGCCGACGTCTGCTGCTCGACCCGGCTCCCGGCGAACTGGCCAAACAGCTGTCCGAAGTCGTCCACCGTCGGTGACGTCGATCCTCACCGTGGACCTGGGGACCTCTGTGACCAAAGTCGGGTTGTGGGACGACTCGGGGATGCAGGCCGTGGGGCGCGTGGCGCTCGACACCGTGCACGGCCCCGGCGGCAAGGTCGAGCAGGACCCCCAGAGCTGGTGGCCGTCGTTGGTCGACGCCCGTCACCAGACCCTGGGCGCCGCCTCCGGCGGTGGCGACCAGGCCCGTCCCGAGGCCGTGGTCCTGACCGGCGCCCGTCAGACCTTCGTGCCCGTGGACCACGGCGGTATCCCCCTCGGCCCGGCCCTGGTCTGGTCCGACCAGCGCGCCGCCACGGAAGCCGACGAGCTCGCCCGCCGATCGGAGGGCGCCGCCGTCGGTCCGCCTCTCGACGGCGCGGCGGTGGCCGCCAAGGTCCGATGGCTGGCCCGTCACGAGCCGGCGCGCCTGGAGCAGGCCCGCTTCCTCGTGGGACCGCGCGACTTCCTGGCGTGGCGCCTGTGCGGCGATCTGGCCACCGACACCACCATGGCCTCCGCCACCGGGCTCTACGACCGTGAGGGACAGGTGGTGGCCGACCTCATGGCCGACCACGTCGGGCTGTTGCCTCCGGTGGTCGAGGCCGGGACGGTGGTGGGCACGCTGACGGCGGAGGCGGCCGGCGCCCTGAGGGCGGGGGCGGGTACGCCGGTGGTGCTGGGGGCGGCCGACCGCCCCAGCGAGGTGGTGGGCAGCGGCGCCGGGGAGAAGCGGGCCATGGTGGCGTGGGGCACCACGGCCAACGTCTCGCTGGCGGTCGACGGCCCTCCCGATCCACTGCCCGAGGAGCTGGCCGTCACCCGTGGCGCCCTCCAGGGATGGTTGCTCGAAGGGGGGGTGTCGGACGCCGGCTCGTTGCTGGCCTGGCTGGCCTCGATGACCGGCTGGGAGACGAAGCGGCTCTTGGCCGCGGCCAAAGAGGTCCCTCCCGGCGCCGAGGGCCTGGTGGTCCTTCCCTGGCTGCACGGAGCGCGTGCCCCCTGGTGGCGAAGCCAGGCGCGCGGCGCCCTCATGGGACTGCGACCCGACCACCATGCCGGCACGGTGGCCCGGGCCGTGCTCGAGGCGGTGGCCTGCGAGCTGACGCGCTGCCTCGAGGCCATGGCGCGACACGGCGGCGCGCCCGAGGCCTTGGCCGTGGGCGGCAGCAGTGCCACCGACTCCCTGTGGCTGGAGATCCTGGCCGCCGTGAGCGGACTGGCCTGGCTGCGCCGGCGTTCGGGAGAAGCGGCCCTGGCCGGAGCGGCGGTGATGGGGGCGCGCGCCCTCGGTGTGCCGTGGCACCTCGACGACGTCGACCCCGTGACGAGCCGGGGCACACCGCAAGGGGCGCTCGCCGACCACTACCGGCGGCTGCGCCCCACATGGGACGCCACCGCCAGCACCGTGCTGGCCATGACGGCCACGAACGCGACCCTCCTCGACACACCGAGCGCCGGAGGTGGCCGACGATGCCCATGAGGGACCCCCTCATCGGCGAGGAGGCCATGTTCGAGGGCGACCGTCCCGCCTTCGACTTCATCGTGCCCGACGAGCTGTTGGCCCTGGCCGTCAGCCGCAGCAAGAGCCAGGCCGAGGTGGCCGACCTGGCCCTAGTGCCGGGCACGGGCGAGGGCAAGCCCCCGCCCCTGCTCGGGATCCTGCGGCAATCGGGGTTCTCCCCCTTGGTCCTGCTCACGGCGGCGGCCATGGTGACCGACACCATCGTCAACGGGATCGGCATCCTGGGCCCCGAGATCCGCAGAGCCTTCCATCTGTCCGACGCCGGGCTGGGGGCGTTGGCCTTCGTGGCGGCGGTGGCCCAGATCGCCTGGGGCATGCCGGTGGCCGTGTTCGCCGACCGGGGCAGCCGCAAGAACGTGGCCGCCATCACCTTGTTGGTGTTCTGCCTGACCATGCCCATCATGGCCCTGCAGCACGACGTATGGCCCTTCGCCTTTCTCTACCTGTTGGCCGCCATCGGCCTGGGCTCGAGCGACACGGTGCACAACGCCTATCTCTCCGACGCCTATCCGAGCCAGGCCCGGGCCCGGGTGTTCGCCTGGCACAACCTGAACGACCCCGTGTCCCAGACCGTGGGCATCCTCCTGGTCGGCTACATCGCCTCGGCCACCCACAACTGGCGCTGGGCCCTGGTGCTGGCGGTGGTGGGCGTGCCGGTCGCCCTGGGCACCTTCTTCCTGCGGGAACCGGACAAGGGCGCCAACGAATCCAGCCACATCCTGCGGGCGGCGGGCATGGACATCGAGAGCGAGCAGCAGGGCGCGCCGCGGGTCCTGCTCGGTTCGGCCGTGACCCGGCTGCTGCGGATCCGCTCCCTCTACTACGAGCTGGTGGCCGTGGCCATCTTGGGCTTCGCCGGCACCGGCATCCCCCTGTTCGGCGCCCTGTACTACCAGCGACGGTGGCATCTCGATGTGGCCCAGCGCGCCGACGTGTTCGCCATCATCGGGCTGTCGGCCTTCTTGGGCCTGCCCATCGCCTTCTTGGTGGGCGACCGCCTCTTCCGCCGAGCGCCCGAGAAGCCGCTGCTCTTGGCCGGGGGCTCCATCACCGCCTTCGGCGGGCTGTTCACCTTGTCGCTGTACATGCCGCATCTGTGGATGGTGGTGGTGCTGCAATTCCTGGCCCAGGCGGCGGTGTCCCCCCTCTCCATCTGCATCTTCCAGACTCTGGCCGCCACCGCCCCTCCCGAGATGCGGGCCATCTGCTTCGGGCTGTTCGGGGTGTACGCCCTGGTCTTCGGCGGGTTCGCCGGCGGGGTCCTCCTGGGGGCGGTGAGCGACGCCAGCAACGTGACCAGCGCCCTCACCCTGATCGGGCCGGTGTGCGCCATAGGCGGGGTGTTGTTGGTGGTGGGCTCGCGCTTCGTCCGCCAGGACATCACCCTGGTCATCGAAGACGTCCTCGAACGCTACGCCGAGGGCAAGCGGCGCAAGGCGGGCGGCGTCATCCCGGCCCTGCAGGTGCACAACCTCGACTTCTGCTACGGGACCCAGCAGGTGCTGTTCGACGTGAACGTCGAGGTGGCCGAAGGCGAGATGGTGGCCCTGCTCGGCACCAACGGCGCCGGCAAGAGCACGTTCTTGAAGACGGTGTCCGGGCTCGAGCACCCCTATCGCGGCGTCATCCGCATCTTCGGGGCCAACTGCACCTATCTGGAACCCGAGCAGATCATCGGCCAGGGGGCGGCCCTGCTCCTCGGGGGCAATATGACCTTCCCCGGGCTCACCGTGGCCGAGAACCTGCGCGCCGGTGCCTACTCACTGCCGTCGGCGGCGCGGGCCAAGGCCATCGACGAAGCGGTGGGAAGGTTCCCCGAGCTCGAGCCCCGCCTCCACCAGCCGGCCGGCACCTTGTCGGGCGGTGAGCAGCAGATGCTGGCGCTGGCCCGCGTCCTCATGACCCATCCCCGGCTGCT
>JASHZK010000275.1 GCA_030042575.1 Acidimicrobiales bacterium | reverse complement strand
CGGCACCAGCGGCCGGCTCGTCGACCGCCGCCGGCTAGCGGCCGGGCCTGCACCGCTCTTCAGGCCAAGGTCACCCCCACGGCCAGGGCGACGACCAGGGCCACGACGGCCGACAAGGCGGCTGCCGTGGCCGGCCCGGCCGAGCGCAGAGATGCAGGTAGGACGCCACGTCGTCGGTGCCGGCCTGCCGCCCCGTTGGTCGATACGGTCCCGGTGACGGGTCCGCCCCTGCCGCCGACCGTGCTCGCCGCTCTGGTCCCGGGCAGGACGAGAAGCAACAGGCACAACACGCCGGTACCGGCGGCCGCCCCCGCCGGCCCCGACCAGCCGAGCACCGCCCCGGCGGGGAGCAGGACCCACGAGCGTTGGTGCCGGGCCGACGGTTTCCCACCTGAGGCGCCCACGGTGACCATCCAGCGATCGAGAACGGGAGCGGCCGCGGCCGACAGCGCCACTGCGGCGGCAGCGCCACCCAGATGGGCCCAATGACGTTCTGCGATGCCGGCACCGGCCAGGCCGGCCAAGCCGAGCAGTGTGCCGATCGCCGGCATCTGCCAGCCCGCGCTCTGGCCGTCGAACTCCACGGCCAGCGATGCCGTCAAGGTGGCGCCCAGCGCGCAGAGCCCGACCACGGCCCAGTGGGGACCGACGGCGGCGGCCACCAGGGCGAAGAGGGCGCCCGTGCCCACCTCGACCAACGGGTAGCGGATCGAGATCGGCGTCCCGCAGTGCCGGCAGCGTCCGCCCAGCACCAGCCACGACAGAACGGGAACGTTGTCCATGGGCCCGAGCTCGGTCCGACAGCTGGGACAGAACGAGCCTGGACGCACCACCGAGAGACCCCGTGGGACCCGATAGGCCACCACGTTGAGAAACGAGCCGAGAACCAGGCCGAGGACGCCGGCCAGCACCACCGCTCCCCACAGCGGAAGCGACGGCGTCGCCGCCGCCCACGTCGAGAAGGCAAGGGTCCTCACGCCAAGGGGGCGCGTGGGTGCGCCGACCACTGTCCGTCTCGCCTTTCGGGACCAAGGTCCCTAACGGGCCCCGGCGAACCCGGACCGGGCGCCTGACCCGGCGCAGGCCCGGTGTTCGGCCCCTGACCAGGGAGGAAACCCGGTCGGGGCTGGGCGCGCATGGCGGCGGCGACGGTACCACGGAAGGGCTGGGCATCCCGCTCGAGGGCTGCGGCGTCGGCCGCTCGTGTCACGTGCACATGGACGAGGCCGACACCGTTCAATCTGACCTGTCTACCTGCCGATGCAAAGTCCATGGCCGAGGTCGAGGCCGCTCCTCTCGCGGCGACCGATCAAAAGTTCCAGTTCGTGGACCTCGAGCAGGTCACCGTCGATCCTGCCGCGGCAGCCCTGCTGCCGCTGTCCGTGGCTCGGCGCCATCACGTCGTGCCCATCGGGCGGCGTTTCGGGACACCGGTGGTCGCCATGGTCGATCCCACCGACGTGATGGTCGTAGACACCCTGCGGGCCATCCTCGGCCGCGAATTCATCGCCGTGGTGAGCCACCCCGAGCAGATCGAGACGTGTCTGGAACGGGTCTACGCGCCCGGGCCCCGAGTGGCCGAGCCACAGGTCACCCAGAGCCAACCGGTCCAGTCCCCCGACGCCGGTGCGCCTGCGGCGGTCCCCACCGGCGACCTGGCGGAAGCCCAACTGGCGGCCGAGCAATTCGCCAACCAGGTGTCTGAGGGCGCTGCGGACGTAGGGGGAGAGGCGGAGGACGTGGCGACTTCGGCCTTCCCCCCACTGGCCCGGGTGCTGGTCGAAGGAGAGCGGGTGTCACTGGCGGTCATGCGTGAGGTCCTCGAGGAAAGGGACCGCACCGGCCAGGCCATCACCAAGATCCTGACCAACCGCAAGCTGGTGACCGAGGCCGACCTCATGTGGGGCATGGCCCAGGAGATGGGCCTCGAGTTCGTCGATCTCGACGTGCGCGGCATCGACTTCTCCAGCGTCTATGCCCTGCCGGAAGCGACCGCCCGCCACCACAACGTGCTGATGATCGGCTACGACGACACCGGTACGCCGGTGGTGGCCGCATCGAACCCGACCGACGTGTTCGCCATGGACGACCTGCGCACTCTGTTGGGGCGCAGCTTCGTCACGGTGGTGGCCACCCGCTCGCAGATCAACATCCACATCGACCGGGCCTACACCCAGGCCGGGGACGCCACTGAGGCAGCGCAGTCGGCGGCGTCGGACCTCGACAAGCCCGAAGAAGAGGTGAGCGGCATCCAGGCCGTGGTGGACGAGGCTCCCATCGTCCGTTACGTGAACCTCCTCATCCTCCAAGCCCTCAACGAGCGGGCTTCCGACATCCACGTCGAGCCGACGGGCGACAACCTGCGCATCCGCTACTGCATCGACGGCGTTCTCCACGACATCTCCACCGCCCCTCGGACCATCGCCGCGGCGGTGACCACCCGGCTCAAGGTCATGGCCGACATCAACATCGCCGAGCACCGCATGCCCCAGGACGGCCGCATCTCCCTGACCCTGGGCAGCCGGCAGATCGACCTCCGCATCGCCACGCTCCCCACCATCTACGGCGAAAAGGTCGTGATGAGGGTCCTCGACAAGTCCAACGTCGTGCTCGGTTTCGAGGACCTGGGGTTCGATCCCGACCTGCTCGACTCCTACCGGGGGATCTTCACCAAGCCCTACGGGACGATCCTGGTGACCGGTCCCACCGGCAGCGGTAAGACCACCACCCTGTACGCCACCCTCCAGGCCCTCAATTCCACGGATCGCAACATCATCACCGTCGAGGACCCGGTCGAGCTGCGGATCAAGGGCATCAACCAGGTTCAGCTCAACGTCAAGGCGGGTTTGACGTTCGCTTCGGCCCTGCGCTCCATCTTGCGGTCCGACCCCGACATCCTCCTCGTGGGCGAGATCCGGGACAAGGAGACGGCGCTGATCTCGGTGGAGGCGGCCCTGACGGGACACTTGGTCCTGGCCACGTTGCACACCAACAGTGCCGCCGCCACGCCCATGCGACTGGTGGAGATGGGGCTCGAGCCCTACCTGGTGACCTCGGCTCTCACTGCCGCCGTGGCCCAGCGCTTGTGCCGGCGCCTGTGCCCCCACTGCCGGGAGGCCTACCAAGCCTCCGAGTCCGACGTGGTGGCAGCCGGCTGGAAGCCCGAGGAGGTCTTCGTCCTCGACCCGAACCCGGT
>JASHZK010000274.1 GCA_030042575.1 Acidimicrobiales bacterium | reverse complement strand
ATTGACGACCTGAGTGAAGCGGTAACAGCGATTCGACATGTTGCAGTCGAACGTCAGTTGGCAAAAATCGTGATGGAAGTAACAGACGACGTTCTGCTCCGAGCCCGGGACGATATGCGATCGATCTTCACGGCCATCGCAAGTCTGGGCATGGTTGCGAAGAAGGACCTCGGTCCCTCGGCGGGTGGTGGTTGGCCCTACTTCGGAGAACTTCTCGGCGGCCTCATGGCCGACGCACGATCCCAGGCATTCCTTGTACTGATTGGACTTCGAATTAGGGGAGATGCCGAGCTGTCTGGAAACGTGGATGAACTGCGCGCCGCTGCAGACGGCTGGCACCAAGGTGGCTTTCGGGCCTGGAGTGCCGTGCAGCAACTCGCCCAAGAGGTGCAGAGTGTGGGCGACCTACTCGCCATGCCAAAGTACAAGCACCCCTACAGCACGGCCGCCAAGCGACGACAGTTCTTAGCGGACCTTGTCCAGCTGCGGGAGGACTACGACGATGTCCGGGCAGAAATCGATGCTTTCTTTGCTGCCCATCCCGAGTACCGACCTCAGTCTGGTTGAGCTTCCGTCCACGTGAATGCAGGCATAGAAGGGACCAAGTTCGGAATCGACAGAACCTTGGAGTGCCCCGGGCGGTGCTGGAACACCCCCGGGGCCGGCACACGGAAAGGAAAGCTCCGCATGCATCCACAAGTTAGCCAGATCTTTTCCTCGGAGGATTGCCCTGGCGGCATCTGTGTCGTTGACGGCTACGGGCTCCGGGTCGCCGTCGAGCGCAAGCATCTAGTCATCGCCGACGGGATAGGTCGAGCCAGGCGAACGAGGCGCTTCGCCCGGGCCGACCGGTCGATTCGGCGGATTGTCGTCCTCGGCAACTCTGGGACGATCAGCCTCGACGCCTTGCGCTTCCTGGGCGACATCAAGGTCCCCCTCGCCCATATCGACGGCGAAGGCCGGGTCCTGGCCGTCTCGGCTGTCGAAGGCACCGACAATCCTGCTTTGCGACGCGCACAGGCCCTGGCTGCCGACTTACCCGTCGGCTTGGAGATCGCCCGATCCCTCATCGACGAGAAGCTCCGAGGTCAGCTGAAGGTCACTAGGAAGCTTGAAGCTCGGGACTCGGTCTCGGTGATCGAATTGGCGCTGGACGACCTCGCCGAGGCTTCGAAGCCCGACGAGATCCTCCACGCCGAGGCCGTGGCCGCGTCTGTCTACTGGCAGACCTGGTGGGAGGTTCCCGTCCGTTTCGTCAAAGCAGATCTCAGGCAGGTGCCTGCCCACTGGCTCACCTTCGGCCAACGGCGTTCGCCTCTGTCGCAGTCGGCCCGATCTGCGGTCGCCCCTGCCAATGCGATCTTGAACTACCTCTACGCCCTCCTCGTGGCCGAGGCTCGGATCGCCTGTCTCACCATGGGCCTAGACCCGGGGGTTGGGATCCTCCACGCCGACAAGGCGAACCGTGACTCCTTGGTGGCGGACGTCATGGAGCCGGTACGCCCGCAGGTCGACGCCTGGCTCCTGGACCTCCTCGACCGGAAGACCTTCCGAGCCTCCGACTTTGCCGAGACCCGCCAGGGGGTCTGCCGGGTCCTGGCCCCGCTGAGCCACGAACTGGCCGAATCGGCCACCCTGTGGGCGCAACTCGTCGGCCCAGTGGTCGAGAGGGTGGCCGATCAGCTCGCTAAGGCCAGCCAGGGCGTCAGGAGGGTGTCTACGCCCATCACGGGCAGGAGCCGGTCGGCTGCCGCCCGGAGGGTCCTCCAGGAGGCTCAGAAGCCTGCCAGGCGCCCTCGTGCGCCGAGGCCCGGATCCACCTGCCGTACTTGTGGCGAGCCGGTCAGCCGCCCCGACTACCGGTACTGCGACACCTGTCGGCCAGAGGCCCAGGAAGAAGCGGCGGCCGGACTCGTGGCGGCGAGCCGGCGTGCCCGCCAGGCCCGTAGGGCTCAAGGCGTACCGGAGTCCTCGGCCTCCCCGGAGGCTCGGGCGAAGCTCGGCAGTGCGATCGGCAAACGAGACGACGAGGCGACGGCATGGGACGCCGCCCACGCCGGCGTCGTGGTCGACCGCGAGACCTTCGCTCCCATCGCAGCCCGCCTCCCGGCCGTGACGCTCGGGAGGACCACCGCTGCCACCGGGCTGTCGAAGAGCTATGCCGCCTCGGTGCGCAGAGGTTTCCACGTCCCACACCCGCGGCATTGGGCGGCACTCGCCGAGCTGACGGGCGTGCCGTGTCCTTTCGAGATCGAGGCCGGGGCAGGGCTCGACCTGGCGTGGTGGCGAGGGGTCGTGGTGCCGGCCCTCGCCTCGGTCACCACCACCGCTGTCGCCGAGGCGACCGGGCTCTCCGCCGGCCAGGCGTCGAAGGTGCGCCGAGGGCTCCACGCTCCTGACCCGAAACACTGGTCCACTCTCGCCGCTCTGGCCGGCGTGGAGGTCCCGCGATGACTCTCGAAGGTTCGCCGAAACACCCGGCCTACGCCGCCGTGGGATCATTTTCTATGGTGATCCAACAATGACGAGCGGACCCCCGCCCGGGTGGTACCCCGACCCATCGGGCCGGCCCGGGATGCGGTGGTGGGACGGCGGCGCGTGGGTCGACCATGGGCCGGCGGGAGAGCACCCTTGGCGCTCACGTCCCTGGAGGGAGAACACGGCCCTTGTTTCTGGCATCGTCGTGGGCGGCATTGGAGCGGCCGTGTGGGTGCTCGTCTCCCAAACCAATAATCAGTGTCAAAGTGGGCTTGGCCAGATTGCACAGGCTTTCTCTTCGCAGACCGCAGCGGACTGCCAGGCCGTCGGGATTGCACACTTGGTCGCAGTGTTGGCAGTTGTCGTTGGCATCCTGCTCGTGGTGGTCGGACTGGCGACACGAAATCCTCTTCCGAGGACTCCTCCGCCTGGCCTGGTTGCCCCCGATCGGCAGCAATGGCCGACCCGTCCACCGCCTCCCTATCCAAGTTCCAGCACCCACTCCCGCCCGCCCGCGGGCTGGTATCCCGATCCGAGTGCCCCAGACATCGAGCACTGGTGGGACGGACTCCAGTGGACGAATACAACCCG
Organism: Acidimicrobiales bacterium; assembly: GCA_030042575.1. GTDB lineage: Bacteria > Actinomycetota > Acidimicrobiia > Acidimicrobiales > UBA8190 > UBA8190. Next base: position 953 of record JASHZK010000274.1, on the reverse strand, counting down.
CTCCGTTGACTGGCATGGGGGAGCGCCCCGGTGAGTGGGCGATGTGAATAGCACGCGCTTACACATGCAATCCGCTCTAGCGGCGGAGGCGATATGACAGTCGGACTTCCGCGGGGCTGGTACCGCGACCCGACGGATACTTACAGCGGTGTGCCCTGGTAGGAGGGCAACACGTGAGTCAGATTTGCCTCAGCCCCTGCCCAGGCGCGCCGGGGCGACGGACTGGAGCAAATTGGTGGGCACTCAGGGGATGTCTGGATCGCCGCAGGGGTTGGGCAGGTAGCCATTCCTCCCAGGGATGACGAAGTCACAGTCCACGCTGTAACTGTCGGCTTCACATTCCCGCATCCAGCTCTGATAGGTGGCGCAGTCTTCCGCGTTCTGAGCCCGTTCAGCAGGGCTTCCAATTGGACACATCATGCTGTAGTCAGCAGCACTGTTGATGTCACACGGACTTGTCGAAGTCGTAGTGATGTTCGAAGCGGCCGCATCGCTTGACGAGTGAGCGGCGCTGGCACTGCGTCCGACACCGGCAACGGTCAGAGCGGCGAGGACGATGCCCAGGAGGACGGCCGCAAAGGAGACCAAGCGCCAGCGCAGGTCCATACCCGAGGTATCGGTTCTCGTGAGGATGAGCTTGAGGCGCCTTCTTACTGCGGAGTAGAGCCGGTTGAGCACTAGGCTTCGCCGCTGTTGATACTGACGTCCTGAACCGTATAGCCGGCAGTTGCACCACTTATGTAAAACTCAACCGAGTCCGATCGGTGTGGGCGATCACCGGAAATCGCGTTCTGTAATCACCGAAAGTCGCGTTTCGCGATCACCGAAAGTCGCGTTCGGGGGTCGTGGATGACCTGACGGCCTGTTCCTCCTGACAGGCATCCACCACTGGCCGTGGTGGCCCCTCCAGCGTCTCTAGGCGACCAAGCCAAAGAGACAACTGGAGGAGCCGA
>JASHZK010000273.1 GCA_030042575.1 Acidimicrobiales bacterium | reverse complement strand
CTCGACGTCCGGTTCTCTTCCGGGATCGCCGGCCGATCCGTGGAGTGCGAGGGCGACCTCCAGCGCCTGGCCCAGGCGCCGCTGGGGGTCTCCGGCGTCGGCGAACCGACTGCTCACCAAGAGCCCGGCGGGAAGTTCGAGGGTGGCGACCAGAGGATCGAGCAGCTCCTGGTGACGCGGTTCGGTCACGATCATCTGGACGTCGGTGTAGGTGATGTCGCGGGCCAGGTGCTCGTCCCGACGGGTGTGGTTGAGCCCGACCAGACAGGCCCCGACCAGACCGGCGGCGCACAAGGCGATCACGTAGTCGGGGGTGTTGTCCAGCAGCACCCCTACGTGCGGGGGGCGCTCGGGATCGAGACGAGCCTCGAAGACGGCAGCCAGCCGCGCCGCCTCGGCGTAGAGCTCGGCGTGGGTCCAGATGCGATCCCCGAAACGCAGGGCGGGCCGTTCACGGCGTTCGGGGTCGGTGCCGTTGGTACGGAGCAGGACAGCGGCGTTGGCCGCCGGCAGCGGCGCCTGGCCCGGCGGCGGCGCCTGGCTGACACGGGCCACCACCTCGGGAGAGGCCACCACATTGGTCCCCGATCCGGCGCGCTCTTCGACCACGGCTTCAGGTTACCGACGAAACGTGCAAGTAGCGTGAGGCGGCATGCTCCTGCGAGCCAACCTGACGCAACGCCGCGCCGCCCATTACCGGCGTCCGGGCGGGCCATGGGACCGCGCCTCGCTCGACATTTCGATCACCGGTGGCAGCCGCTCGACGATGGTCGACAGCCACGGACGACTGGACGCCGTCCAAATCGAGAAGGCAGTGGACGATCTGGCCGGGGCCCTGCGCGCCTCCGGCGTACGACGCCGACAGGTGGTCGCCTGGCAGTTGCCCAATTCTGTGGCGGGGATCCTGCTCTATCGCGCCTGCTGGAGACTGGGGGCGATCGCTGCACCTCTCCACCATCGACTGGGTGCGGCCGAAGTCGACGCGGCCACGAATCAGGTCGAGCCGGCCCTGGTGATGGCCGCTTCGGGATTGCCCGCAGCTGAGCTTCCAGGTGCTCGGGTGGTGCCGACTCCCGACGACCACCACCGGCTGCTCGACCTTCTGGAGAGGGGCGCTCCGATCACAAGGGGCTCGGTGGCGGTGGCTCCCGGCGACCTGGCGGTGGCGCTGTTCACCGCAGGGTCCAGTGGCGTCCCCAAGGCCGTGCTGCACACCCACCGCGGCCTCGGGTACAAGGCGACCACCATGATCGGCGCCCATGGTCTGTACCAGGGCGACGCCGTGCTCATGCCGGCGCCCTTGGCTCATGTCTCGGGACTCCTCAACGGCGTGCTCATCCCCTCGCTGGCCGCCATTCCCTGTGTGCTCATGGACTCATGGGATCCGGAAGTCGCCGTGGCCCGCATCGAGAGCGAGCAGGTGTCGTTCATGGGCGCACCACCCGTGTTCTTCACCCAGATGGCCACATCGGCGAGCTTCAAGCCCGAGCGGGTGGCGTCACTGCGGTTGATCTCGACCGGAGGGGCCTCGGTGAGCCCGGCCTTCGTCGAGTCGACGGCTGCTGCTTTCGCGTGCCGAGTGAAGCGCACCTACGGTTCGACCGAGGCTCCCACGATGACCACTTCGGGGCCGCAGGATCCGCCCGAGCGGGCACGCCAGACCGACGGGCGGGTGGTGGGCGAGGCAGAAATCGAGGTGCGCGATCCCGACACCGGCGCGGCCTTGGCCTGCGGGCAGGCCGGCGAGCTGTGGCTCCGCGGGCCCGAGCTGTTCGTCGGCTACGCCGACCCCGCTCTCACCGCCGGCGCCTTGGGCCGTCCCGGGACCTGGTTCCGCACAGGCGACCTGGGGGAGCTCGACGCCGACGGCTGGCTGCGCGTGGTGGGTCGGACCTCCGACATCATCATCCGGGCCGGCGAGAACATCTCGGCTTCGGAGGTGGAGGCGGTGCTCGAGGCGCATCCCGCCGTGCGCCACGCCGTGGCCGTGGCGGTGCCCGACCCGGTGGTGGGGGAGCGAGTGGCCGCCTTCGTCGAGGCCGACGGCCCCTTCGACCTCGATGAGTGTCGGGCGTGGTTCTCGCAATCAGGGGTGACCCGCTTCAAGACCCCCGAATACGTCGTGCGCCTCGACTCGCTACCCGTGCTGGCCGCCGGCAAGCCCGACCGGGCCTCCTTACGGGCACGCGCCGGTCGCCTGGCTCGGACCTGAAGGCGCAGAAGCTACAGCCGTCCGCCTCGGTTCTCCTTTTCAGAATTTGGTAGCCAGTACTGCTTTTTGCTGGCATTACTGCCAGTTTCTGAAACCAACTTCGGCCCGTGGGTCCTCGGTACGGCCGTTACAGCCCTGAGGCACAGTCAGGGCATGGCCTTGACCATGAAGAATCCCGAGGTGGTACGCCTGGCCGACGAGCTCTCCCGACTCACCGGAGAGACGAAGACCGAGGCCGTGCGCAGGGCCCTGGTGGATCGCCGGCTCAAGCTGGTACAACGCGGCGGCCTGCTCGATCGACGAACCCGGATCGTCGAGTTCCTCGAGTCCGAGCTGTGGCCCCTGGTGCCTCCCGACCAACTGGGCCGAGCCATGGCCGACGACGAGATCCACGCCCTTCTCGGAAGCGAGGAGCAAGCCGGGTGATCGTCGACAGCTCTGCTCTCGTGGCCATCGCCTTCAAGGAGCCCGGGCACCACCTGCTGCTCGACCGGATCTCCAGGGACTTCTTCGTCGGCATCGGCACGCCCACCTTGGTGCAGACCGGCGTCATCCTCGGTGCACGCCTCCAGCGCGACGCCGAAGGTCTTCTCGACCGACTCAGGGAGGAGTTCGAGCTGGTGGAGATCCCGTTCGGCGAGAGGCACTGGCGCGAGGCACTCGGCGCCTATTGGCGGTTCGGACGCGGCCACCACCAGGCCAACTTGACCATGGGCGAATGCTGCACCTACGCCGTCGCCCGATTGGCGCACGAACCGCTGCTCCACCTCAATCCCGGCTTCAGCGCCACCGATCTCTCGGAGCACTGAATCAGAGAACGGGGAGCCCCGCCTCGGCTCGGGAACGCAGGAGGCGGGCGAGCCGATCACGATGGAGGCGAGCCTCACCGAAGCTCACCTGGTCGAGCTGCGCCCGCTTGACGAAGAGATGCAGGTCGTGCTCCCAGGTGAATCCGATCCCGCCGTGGACCTGCAATCCCGAGGCCATCACTCGGCGCGACGCCTCTGAGCACCACACCTTGGCTGCCGAGGCGGCGGCCGGAGCATCGGGATCGCCGGCTCCCACCGCCCATGCCGCGTAGTAGGCGGCCGAGCGCATCCCCTCCACGTCGACCAGCATGTCGGCACAGCGGTGCTTCACCGCCTGGAAGCTGCCGATGGGCCGGCCGAATTGCACGCGGTCCTTGGCATAGTCGACGGTCATGTTCATGACTCGCTCGGCCGCACCCAACATCTCGGCGCACAGCGCGGTGGCTGAACGGTCGAGCACGCCCTGCACCGCCTCCTCGCCGCCCAGCCGCAGGACCGGCTCGTCCTGCAGTACCAGGCAACCCAGACTGCGGGTGCGATCCATGGCCGGCTCGGACTTCGGGCGGTGGCCGGGAGCAGCGGCAAACAGCGCCGGACCCTCCTCTGTGGCACCGGGAACGACGAAGACGTCGGCCGCCGGGCCGAAGACGACCGGGTCGGTGCTACCGGACAGGCGCCACTGGCCCTGTCGGCAGGTGGCCGACACGGCGTCGAGCCGCGTCGACCAGGCCAGCGCTCCCACGGCCGAGCCTGTGACCAGGCGCTCGATCCAACGGGCGACAGTGGTCCCTGCCAGGAGGTCGTCGCTCGTGATCGACCCGGCGGCCGACGACCGACTCAAAACCCCGGCGGCCACCACCGTCCCGGGGTACGGCACCGGCGCCAGGCAACTCCCGAGCTGCTCGCCGAGGACCGAGACCTCCACCGCGCCCAGCCCCAACCCGCCGTCGTGGGCGGGGAGCTCGACCGCCATCCAGCCCTGGTCGGCCATGGCCTGCCACAGCACGCCGTCGAGGTGGGTGTCGCTTTCGGCCACCTCCCGGACCCGGGCAATGGGCGACATGGCCTCGAGCAGGTCGGCCGCCGCCTTGCGCAGGGCCAACTGGTCCTCGGAGAGCTCGAAGTCCACCCGACGATGGTAGGCGCCCGGATTCGATCGTGACGCCCGTGTCATAGCCTGGTCGACGGTCACCGTGGATCTTGCCGCCACTGCCGAGATGGACGAGCTGCGAGCCGAGATGCGCGCCTGGTTGGAGGCCAACCTGCCCTGGGAATACGGCGTCGGCCTGCCCCCGCGCTTCGACGACTTGGCCGACGAGGTCACCTTCGGCCGGCGATGGCAGGGCCAACTGGCCGAAGCTGGATGGGTGGGTGTCACCTGGCCCAAGGCTTACGGCGGACGGGGACTGGGGCCGACGGCCAACTTCGTGGTGCAGGAGGAGCTGGCCCGAGCCCGGGCCCCGGAGCTGGTGGGACGCATCGGCGTCAACCTGGCCGGCCCGACCCTGCTCGCTCACGGGACCGAGGACCAAAAACAGCGGTGGCTGCCGGCGATCCTGGCGGCCGATGAGCTGTGGTGCCAGCTTTTCAGCGAGCCCGAGGCCGGCTCCGACCTGGCCTCGGTGCGAACCACCGCTCGTCGCAAAGACGGTGGTGGCGGCGAAGAAGGAGGCTGGGTCCTCCAGGGCACCAAGGTGTGGACCTCCTATGCCCAGTTCGCCGACTGGGGGGTGTGCCTGGCCCGCAGCGATCCCCAGGCAGGGCGGCACCGGGGACTCTCGTTCTTCGTGGTCGACATGCACGCACCGGGAGTCGAGGTAAGGCCCCTGGTGCAGATCACCGGTGAGGCCGAATTCAACGAAGTGCACCTCGATGACGTCGACGTCCCCGACGACCAGCTCGTGGGGGTACCCGGCATGGGATGGACGGTGGCCGGTTCCACCCTGTCGCACGAACGAGGGGTCAACCCACGACAGCTCGTCATCCATCTCCAGCACCTCGACGAGCTCATGCGCACCGCCGCCACCTCCGGTGCCTTCGATGACCCTCGCCTGCGCCGGCGGCTGGCCCAGGCTTACGTGGAGGTGCGGCTGTTCCAGCTCCACAACTGGCGATCGCTCTCGAAGCTGGAGCGCGGCATGGAACCGGGGCCGGAGGCAAGCGTGCTCAAGCTGTACTGGAGCGAGATGAGCAAGCGCCTGCACTCGCTGGCCCTCGACGTCCTCGGCCCGGCGGCACCGCTGTGGCGCGGGGCGGCCCACAACCCCGGAGACGGCTCCTGGCAACGGGCCTGGCTCTACTATCAGGCCTCGTCGATCTTCGCCGGGACCAACGAGATCCAGCGAAACGTGATCGGTGAGCGGGTGCTGGGCCTTCCCCGCGAGGAGGCTGTCGGTGGGAACTGACGAGCAGGTGGTGCGCTACGACGTGGACGGGCCGGTGGCCACCATCACCTTGAACCGTCCCGAGGTGGCCAACGCCCAGAACAGCGCGCTCATCGACGGGCTCGACGCCGCCTTCGACCGAGCGGACGGCGACGACGACGTGCGGGTGGTGGTGCTGGGCGGGGCGGGCAAGCATTTCAGCGCCGGCCACGACCTCAAAGCCCTGGTGGGGGCGGAGGAACCCGACCAGTGGGTGGCCATGCGCGAGACCCCAGAGGGTAAATTCCGCCACGAACAACTGATGTACGTGGAACGGTGCCGGAAGATCCACGACTTCCGCAAACCCACCATCGCCGCCGTGCAGGGCAAGTGCGTGGCCGCCGGGCTCATGCTGGCCTGCATGTGCGACATCATCGTGGCCGCCGACGACGCCACCTTCTCCAATCCCGTGCTGCGCATGACCGGTGCCGGCGTGGAACTGTTGGTCGAGCCCTGGGAGATGGGCATCCGCCAGGCCAAGGAGTTCCTCCTGGCCGCCGAGGAGATCGACGCCGCTGAGGCCTTTCGCCTGGGACTCGTGAACCGGGTCGTGCCCCGCCGCGAGCTGGCCGAGCGAGCCGGAGAACTGGCTCGGCGCATAGCCCTCGTCCCACCGATCACGGCCGAAGTGGTCAAGGCCTCCATCAATTACGTAGCCGAGGTCCAGGGCCAGGGCGCGTCGTGGAAGTACCACTTCATGGCCCACCACTGGGTCCACAACACGGCCACCGCTTTGTCGGCCCTGGAGGAGCGCAAGCAACTCGGATCCATGAGGGAGGTCTTCGCCGCCCGAGACCGAGGCGACGCGCCGCCCACGAGCGCCGGTTCCGGCAACTGATCGTCCGCAGATGGGTGGGCCGCTCCAGGGACTGCGGGTGATCGACGTCGGCACCCGCATCGGGGCGCCCTTCTGCGCCGGGCTCCTCGGGGAATGGGGAGCCGAGGTGGTGAAAGTCGAGCAGCCCGACGGTGGTGACTTCATGCGCGGCATCGGACCGTTCGTGGAAGACGAGTCATCCGGAACCCCCGGCTACTCGCTGTTCTGGGCGGTGGAGGGCAGGGGCCGCAAGAGCGCCACCTGCGACCTGCGCCGGTCCGAGGGCCAGGCGCTCTTCCGCCGCCTGACGGCGACCGCCGATGTGATCTGCGAGAACTTCCGTCCGGGAACCCTCGAAGGATGGGGGCTGGGCCCGGCCCACCTCGACCCCCGCCTGGTCTTCGTCCGCATCAGCGCCTTCGGCCAGGACGGCCCCTACGCCCACCGCCCCGGCCTCGACCGCCTGGGCGTGGCCTACGGCGGGCTGCTGCACCTGACGGGCGAGGCCGACCGGCCGCCCGTGCGGCCAGGGGTCACGGTGGCCGACTACCTGACCGGGGTGTTCGCCGCCGAGGCGGCGCTGGCCGCTTTGTACCGGCGCGATGCCCGGGGCACGGGCCAGGGAGCGGTGGTCGACGCCTCACTGTACGGATCGGTGCTGCGCATCCTGGAGTGGACGGTGGCCGGCTACGAGAAGCTGGGGATCGTGCGCAGCCGCCAAGGCAACCGCCTGTCGAACTCGGCGCCCCTCGACAACTACCGCAGCGGCGACGGACGCTACGTGTGCATCGTGGCCGGCTCCGACGCCAATTTCGCCCGGCTGTGCCGGGCCATGGGCCGACCCGATCTGCTCGAAGACCCGCGCTTCGTCACGTTGGCCGAGCGGGCCCGCCACGGCGACGAGATCAACGCCGAGGTGGCGGCATGGGCCCTCACCCACAGCGCCGAGGAGCTCGAGGCGGTGTGCGTGGCCCACGACGTACCGGTGGCGGCCGCCTACAGCGCCAAGGAGATCGCCCTCGACCCGCATTTCGCGGCGCGCCGTGACCTGGTCGAGGTGGCCGATCCGGTGGTGGGGCCCCTGCACCAGCAGGCCCCTTATCCTCGGTTGGTGGGAGAGGAACAGGCGGTGCCCCGAGGAGCGCCGAGGTTGGGTGCGGACAACGAAGAGGTGTGGTGCACCATGACCGGCCTGAGCACCGAAGAGCTCGACGAGATGGTGGCGAAAGGAGTGGTGTGACATGAAGGCGCTCGTCTTCGGCGCCCCGCCGGATCCCGACGAGAAGCGGCCCGAACCGGTCGACGACCTCGAGGCCCATCTGTTGGCCCAACCCTTCGGCCTGCACCACATCGAGGACGCCCACTTCGTGCGCCCCGACTGGGTGATCATCCGACCGATCCTCTCGGGGGTGTGCGGCTCGGACTCCAAGCTGGTGCTGGGTGACTTCGGCGAGGGGGACATCGACAATCCCATGGCGGCCTTCTCGTCCATCCCCCACGTGCCCGGGCACGAGGTCGTGGCCGAGGTAGTGGCGCTGGGACCCGAGGCCGAAGGGGTGCAGGCGGGCCAGCGCGTGGTCCTCAACCCGTGGCTGACCTGCCGGCCCCGAGGCGTCGAGCCCCCCTGCCCGGCGTGCCTGGCCGGTGACCTGAGCCTGTGCTGGAG
>JASHZK010000272.1 GCA_030042575.1 Acidimicrobiales bacterium | reverse complement strand
CGTCGCGAGTGGCGGACCTCCGTGAACTCCCTGGTCGGCTCGGGCTCCTCCACCCCAGGCTTCACCGTTCAGCGCCTCTCGGGGCAGCTCAGCGGCTCAAATCCCGTACACCACTGGCTGGGACGCAAACGATCTTCCGTCGGTGAGGTGGTTGCCGACCTGATACACGCCGGGTCTACCGTCGGCCTCGATGGGTGGAAGACGGCAGCTCGGATCGGTGCGTCGTCTCGCGTCGGGCCGGTGGCAGGCGAGCTACTGGTGGGAGGGGGCGCGCCACGTGGCGCCGGCCACGTTCGAGACGAAGACAGGGGCCGCGGCGGTGGCTGTCGACGGGAGAGGCCGATCTCGCTCGAGGTGGATGGGTCGATCCCAGGGCCGGCCAGGTTCGTTTCGATTCGTATAGCCAGAGCTGGATGCGTCTCCGCACCGACCTTCGTCCTCGGACCCGCGAGCCCTACGGAGGCCTCCTCCAGCGCCACCTGGGCCCGGCCTTCGGTCCGGTCGAGCTGAGCAAGATTTCGCCGAGCCAGGTGCGGGCGTGGTTCTCAGACTTGAGCGGTGGGGGCGGGCCGGGCCAAGCGACAGGAGCACGCTGCTACCGACTTCTGAGGACGATCATGAACACGGCCGTTACCGACGGCCTGGTCGTCAAGAACCCGTGTCAGGTCAAGGGCGCCGGTACGGAGCGCTCGCCCGAGCGGCCCATCGCGTCGATCCCTGAGGTTCAAGCCTTGGCCGCGGCCATCGCACCCAGGTTCCGGGCTGCGGTGCTTCTGGCTGCTTTCTGCTCGCTCCGCCGAGGCGAGATCCTCGGGCTCCGGCGGGGTGATGTCGACTTGCTGTATGGAACCGTCACGGTCCGGCGAGCGGTCGTCAGCCTGGCTGATGGCACGTTGCTCATCGGCGATCGGAAAACGGCAGCTGGCCGGCGAACTGTTGCCGTCCCGAGGGTGATCGTGCCCGCCCTGCAAGACCACTTGGATGAGCTCGTCGAGTGCCCTTCCGAGGCCCCGTTGTTCCTAGGAGAGAAAGGGCGGCCTCCTTCGCCCGCACGTCCTCCAAGCGGCATGGGATCGGACTCGGCGGGCGACCGGCCTTGGTCACCTCCATTTTCACGACCTGCGCCACAGCGGGAACACCTGGGCAGCGGCGACAGGTGCCAGTACAGCCGAGCTCATGGCCCGCATGGGCCACGCAAGTGCGGCGGCAGCCCTCCGCTACCAGCACGCCACCGCTGACCGGGACCGGGCGATTGCCAGAGCGCTCAGTCAGCTGGGCGAACAGGCCTTGACCGCCGTGACGCCTTTTGACTCCGAGATCAGGCGTTCTTCCTAATGGGCCCGAAGGACTTGCCCACGGTCTACGCTTTACTTAGCAAAGACGGAGCGTCGGTATGTCCAGTACCGCTGAGAATTCGAAGTCCGAGCGGGAGATCGAAGCCCGCGAGGCACTCATGCGCGAGCAGTTTGAACGTGAAGCGGACGAGTGGGAGAAGGCGACGCCCGTCGAGACAGTCTTGGACGTATTGAAGGCCAAGATCGACGCCAAGAAGTGAACGACTGGACGGTTCGTTTCCGTCGGGCCATCGAGGTCGATTCGTGGGCTGACAGCAAGCCGATCGAGGTTGTGGCAGCTCTACACGATTGGGTCGCCAGGTGCCGGGAGCAGGGCCCTCCGATTGATGCCTGGCTCGTCGAGATCGAAGAGGGCTACCGGTATCGGTATTGGCTCGTCGAACCCAATATCACGATCGAATTCGTTGCCGTCGTCCATGAGCGATGGATGCTCATAACCAGGATCGACTGACCGATCTGTATCGCTGGAGTCCAGGGTTATCGGGCAGGTGGGCCAGTCGGCTGGAGACCGAAGGAACGGCACACATATCGAGCTGTTCGGTCCGTTCACGATTGAACGTTGAGCCCGCCGAGTAGGTGGTCTAGCGCAGCGACCGCTTGGTCGCGGGCAACATCTAGGTCATTGGCGTTGGCGATGAACAAGGCGGCCTCGTCTGCCGAGGCGAGAAGTAGATGTGCGAGGACGGCGGTCGGCTGCGGCGGGAGTGACCCCTCCGCGACGGCGAGCTCCAGCAACCCTTGTATGCCACCGAGGCCGTAGCGCTCCTCGATCGCTCGCCACTCTTGCCAGCCAAGCACGGCAGGGCCGTCGATCAGCAGGATGCGCTGGACCTCAGGGGTAAGTGACGCGTCGAGAAACCCGAGCAGACCGTTGCGGAGCATTTCGAGCGGCGGTGCTTCCTTGACGCTCGAGCCGGCCGCGACGACGAGGTCCTCTTCGACGACTTCAAGCACCGCGGTGAACAGCGCCTTCTTGTCGGCGAAGTGGTGATACAGGGCCCCTCGGGTACCCACACCGGCGAGGGCCACGATCTCCTCGGTGCTGGTGTCGTGGTAGCCGCGCTCGACGAAGAGCCGCCTAGCTGCGGCCAGGAGCGCCTTGCGCGTGCCCTCGGCTCTCTCTGCGACACTGGCAGATGCGGGGCGGTGCCGTTCGTCGTCCCGTTGACCCGATGCCATGCAACCAGTATGGTTCACATACAGCCTGTATGTTCGATCCAAGAAGGAGGGTCCGGTGGCCGATCCGATCCAGGTGGTGCGCAGCTTCTGTGATGCCATGGGTAAGCGGGACCCCGACATCCTGCGCCCGTTTCTCGCCGACGACGTGCTCTACCAGAACAGCGGGATGCCAGCGAAGCGGGGGGTCGACGAGGTCATTGGCGATCTGGCAGGCCAGTTCGCCATGTTCCCCGACACCTATGAGTACCGGATGGAGAACATCGCCAGCGCCGGTGAGGTGGTGTTGACCGAGCGCGTCGACATGATCAACGGCTTTGACGGCTCCCTCCACGGGGTCCCAGTCATGGGAACCTTCGTCGTGCACGACGGGCAGATCACCCGGTGGACGGACTACTTCGACGCGGGCCTCATCAGCAAGATGCTCAACGGTGAGGACTACGCCGGTCTCGTGCCCGCGACTGCGTGAGCGGTCGTTGAACGAGACCATGTCCGGTGGGCCGGCCTTCGAGTTTGACTCGCTTCTCCAGCCGGAGTTCGCCAAGAGGCCGCAGCCCTACTACCGGCAGATGCGTGACACCAACCCCGTGTTGCGCCTCGGCGACATGTGGGGAACGGACCGCGACACGGTGTTCGTCGCCAAACATAGCGACATCGAGTTCGTCCTGCGCAACCCTGAACTGTTCTCCTCGGACTTCCTTCCGCCCGAGGTCACACGGTTCCCCCTCATCCCTGAGAACATCGACCCACCGAATCACCTGAAATACCGGCGGCTCCTCGACCCGCTCTTCGGGCCGAAGCGCATGAAGCTGCTCGAGCCCGAGATCGTGCGTCGTGCCAATGAACTGATCGACCGGTTCATTGACAACGGGGCGTGCGACTACGCGAAGGAGTACGCCGTGCCCCTACCGTGCGGCGTCTTCCTCGACCTCATGGGGCTGCCGTCCGATGAGCTCGAGTTCTTCCTCCAGCTGAAAGACGACATGTTGCGAGCGCAGATGGTGGCTGACGAGAACCTGATGGCAGCCAAGGATCGAGCCAGCGAACGCTTCCTACGGCTGATCGCCGACCGCCGGCGGGATCCCCGCGATGATCTGCTCACCCACCTCGTCAACGCGACCATCGAAGGCAGACCGCTCACGGAAGACGAGCTGCTCGGTGTCTGCCACCTCATGATCGTGGCGGGATTGGACACGGTCACCGACAGCCTCACCTGCTTCTATGCCGTGCTCGGCCGCGACGAGGCCCACCGACGACGACTCGTCGAAGACCCAAAGGTCATCCCGAGCGCCGTCGAGGAACTCCTCCGCTTCGAGTCCCCTGTCCCCTTTGTTCCCAGGATCGCCAAAGGCGAGACAGAGCTCAGTGGCTGTCCGATCAAGACCGGCGACCAAGTCCTTCTCTTGCTGGGTTCGGCCAACACCGACGACCAGGTCCACGAGCGGCCCGAGCTG
>JASHZK010000271.1 GCA_030042575.1 Acidimicrobiales bacterium | reverse complement strand
CGGGCCAGACGAATTACGGCGCGGCCAAAGCCGGGATCGCCGCCTTCACCGTCATCGCCGCCCAGGAGCTGTCCCGCTACGGCGTGCGGGTGAACGCCATCGCCCCCGCGGCGCGCACCCGCATGACCGAGCAGACGCCGGGTCTGGGCGACATCGTGAAGGCGCCGCGTGACGGCGCCATGTTCGACATCTGGGACCCAGCCAACATCTCGCCTCTGGTGGCGTACCTGTCGACCGCCGAGTGCCCGCTCACCGGCAAGGTGCTCTTCGTGCAGGGAGGCCAGGTCCGCGTCTTTCAGCCCTGGACGCGCGCCGCCACCCTCGAGAAGAACGACCGCTGGACCGTCGACGAGTTGGCCAAGCAACTCCCCGCGCTGTTCGAGTAGCACCTTCGTCTCGAGTAGCACCTTCGTCTGGGCGAGCGCCCCGTCGTCGTCGCCGTCGTCGGTGCTGTGATCGGCGCCGTCATCGGGCGGTGGTAACGGCGCCGTCCTCGGCGGAGCCCTGCCGGCACACCGCGGCACGCGGCGCCGGCGCGTACCCGGGCGGAGGCTTGGCCACCCGGCACTAGCCTGGGCGGACTGTGCGCTCCTCCGGTCCGACCCCTGCACGACGGCGCGGTGCCCGGTCGGCACTGGGCGTTCGACTGGACGCGCTCGGGGAACACGCCCGTCGCAGCCCTCGCTACAAGTGGTGGGTGCTGTGGGTGGCGCTGTCGGGCTTGCTCGCCACCAACTTGCTCTTTACCGTCTTCGTCGTCGCCCTACCCCAGGTGGCGAAGGGCCTGCACACGTCGCTGAACACCATCACGTGGGTGGTGACCGGCCCCATGCTCGCCTTCGGCGTGATGGCACCGCTGGTGGGGAAGGCCGGCGACCTCTTTGGCCACCGCCGGCTGTTCATGACGGGGATCGTCTCCGAGACGGTGTGCGCCACGCTGTCCGCCACCGCCCCCAACGCGGCGGTGCTCATCACCGCTCGCACGCTCGGGGGGCTGGTCGGCGCATCCATCGGCGCAGCGTCGATGGCTCTGGTGCTGTCGGTCTTCGACAAGACCGAGCGCGTCAAGGCGCTCGGCTTCTGGTCGCTGGTGGGGGCGGGCGGCCCGGTCCTGGGGGTGGCCCTGGGCGGCCCCATCATCCAGTTCTTCGGATGGCGGTGGATGTTCGTCCTCCAGGCGCCGCTGCTCGTCGCCTCCGCCCTGCTGGCCATGTCGGTGCTCCCCGAGCGGGCGGAGGGGAGGCGCCGGCTTCGACGAGGCGAGCTCGAGCTCGACTGGCGCGGGGCCGCCGCCGTCGCCGTGGCCGTGGGCGCCTTCCTCCTGGCGCTCAACCGGGGCCCTTCCTGGGGCTGGTCGAGTCCCGGCGTGCTCGGCTGCTTCGGGTTGTCGGCGCTCAGCGCCGCCGGTTTCGCGGCGGCCGAGCGCCGGGCCGTCGAGCCCGTGTTCTCGCTCCGTTACCTGCGTCGTCGCAACGTCGTCTTTCCCATCGCCGCACAGACCGTGGCCAACTTCGCCTACATCGGCGCCTTCTTCATGGTGCCGTTGTTCCTGGAGGAGCTGTTCGGCTACGCCCATGACCAATCGGCCGTGGGATTCCTGTCGTTGCCCCGGCCGGTCGTGTTCTCGTTGGTGGCACCCGTGGCCGGTTACGTCACCATGCGCGTGGGCGAGCGCACCTCGGCCGTGATCGGGATGAGCGCGGTGGTGGCGTCGATGGCCGTCTTCGCTGTGAGCGGGCCCTCGACCGGCCTCGTCCTGGTCGAGGTGGCGCTCGTGCTGTCAGGCCTCGGTTTCGGGGTGGGCCAGCCCCCGCTGGCCGCCTCCGTGGCCAACGAGTTCCGGCCCGAGGACCTGGGCACGGCCAGCGCCTCCCAGCAGCTCATGGCCCAGGTGGGCAACGTGGCCGGCATCCAGGTCATGGAGACGGTGCAGGCGGCGGCCGACCGCGGCCACAGCGGACCGGCCGCCCTGCTGGCGTCGTTCCACGACGCGTTCTTGGTGGGGGGCGCCGTGGCGGTGGTGGGCGTCGCCGCCGCCGCCAGGATCCGGTCCATCGACCGCCGCCGCCTCCCGGGCGCAGCCGGCACCGCTGGATCGCTTTCGCCCGAGGCGGCTCGTGGGCTCGGGTCGGGACCGCCGCCCTCTCCGGCCCCGGCTGCCGCCCCCGTTCCCGCGCCGGCGTCGGCCACGTCGGCCCCCGGGGAGATCCTGGTCGTCCCGGGGGAGGTCCCGATCGTCTCAGGCGGTGATGGCCCGTAGCCGGGAGGCGACCTCCTGGGCGACGGGGTCCGGCGGGGTGGCCTGCATGGCCATGAGCTTCGCCATGTCCCCTTCGACCCGGATCTTGCCGGACATGAACGCCTGCATGCCCGCTTGAGGGTTGCCCTCGATCAGGATCGACTTGGCTGTGAGGTAGTCGAGGGTGACCTTCAGGTCGACCGGCTCGATGTGGCCCAGGTCCAGCCGCAGCCGGCCGTCGCTCGAGTCCATGTGGGCGTCGATGGAGGACTCCGAGAAGGGGACCTCGGTGATCACCAGGTTCACCCGCAGCTGATGGGGGATGGCGCTGCCCTGGCCCTCGAACTCCTCGCGGATCTTGCGCGCCTCACCGATCCACTCGTCGCTCAGGAACGGGTATGTGGCCATCGTGGGTGCTGCTCCTCTTTTCGCTTTTTCGCTCCGGCGGGCTCACGATACCCGGCTGTCTCGGCCGCGCTCGTCCCGCCCTGTCCCGACGCAACCACCCACTTGGCCCCGTTCGTCCCGCGCATCGCTGACCGCACGGGGCGGCCGGTAGCATTCGCCCGATGACCAGCCCCGTCATGCCCGGTGCCGAGCCGTTGTCCTTCCAGGGTGGTCCCGCCGGAGTGCTGGTCCTGCACGGGTTCACGGGGAACCCCCAGTCGATGCGATCCCTGGCCGAGAAGCTGGCCGGGGCGAACTTCAGCGTCGAGCTCCCACTGTTGCCCGGTCACGGGACCGCAGTGGAGGACATGATGCCCAAGCGGTTCCCCCACTGGTGGGCGGCTGCCGAGCGGGCACTGGCCGACCTGGCGGCTCGCTGCGACCGGGTGGCCGTGGCCGGTTTGTCCATGGGTGGCACCCTGGCCTGCCGCTTGGCCGAGGAACGGCCCGACATCGACGCCCTGGTCGTGGTCAACCCCTTCATCGAGCCGCCGGCAGAGAGTTTTCGCGACGTCCTTCGGGGCCTGCTCGACTCCGGTGTGGAGCTGGCGCCGGGTGTCGGGTCCGACATCGCCATGGAGGGCGTGACCGAGTTGGCTTACGGCGGGACGCCGGTGGCGGGCGCGCTTTCGTTCTTCGAGGGGGTGGACGAGGTTGCCGCCGGCCTG
>JASHZK010000270.1 GCA_030042575.1 Acidimicrobiales bacterium | reverse complement strand
GTGGGGGACGATCCCGCACTCGTAGGGAGCCACCTTGGCTGCCGTGGGCTTCTTGCGGGGGGCGAGGAGCGACGAGGCGACGAAGGAACCCGCCCCGAAGACGGTGCTCAACCCCAGCAGCAGCGCGATCGGCAGGTACTGGTCCATGAACCGCCCCGGTCTACCACGGGCTCGTTCTCGGCCGCACATTGGCCTCGCCCCCAACCGGCGCGTCGGGCCGGTCGGGCCGCCGATGAGGCCCCCTCCGGCGCGCCGGGCCTACGATCGGCGCCGTGGCACCCGCCGCCAAGTCCCCGTCGGCCGGGAGACGTCCCCGCAGCAGCCCCAGCTCCGTCGACGGGCGAGTGCGCGACGTCCTGGTCGTGGGCGGCGGTCCGGGCGGGGCGTCGTGCGCCTACTGGTTGGCCGATGCCGGCTGGGACGTGGCTGTGGTCGAGCGCAAGCAGTTCCCGCGGGAGAAGACCTGCGGGGACGGGCTCACGCCCCGCTCGGTGCGCCAGCTGACCGACATGGGACTGGCCGGGGCCCTGGCCGGAGCCCATCGTTACCGGGGCCTGCGCTCGTGTGCCTACGGCATGACCGTCGAGATGCTCTGGCCCCAACATCCGTCGTTCCCCGACGTGGGCTATGTGATCACCCGCCACGACCTCGATCAGCTGGTGGCCGAGCGGGCCACCAAGGCCGGGGCCGAGCTCTTGCAGGCCACCGAGGCGGCCGAACCCCTCTTCGACCCCACCGCCCGGGACCACCCGGCTGCTCCCGGACAGTTGCCGGCCTGCACCGGGGCCGTGGTGGTGGACCGCACGACGCGCAAGACCCGGGAGATCCGGGCCCGCTACGTGGTGGTGGCCGATGGGGCCAACTCCCGCTTCGGCCGGGCCCTGGGCGCCACCCGCGACCGCAGCTACCCGCTGGGCATGGCGCTGCGGGGCTACTTCCGCTCGCCGCGGCACGACGACGAATTCATCGAGTCCCACCTCGACATCCGCGACCCGCTGGGCCGGGTGGTCCCCGGATACGGCTGGATCTTCCCCCTGGGCGACGGACGGGTGAACGCCGGGGTGGGACTGCTCAGCTGCGAGGGACGCTTCAAGGGCGTCAACACCAGCCACCTCATGAACGCCTTCGTCGACTTCGCCCCCAAGTCATGGGGTCTTTCGCCCCGATCGGCCTGCGGACCACCCACGGGCGGGAAGCTGCCCATGGGCATGTCGGTGGCGCCCAGGACGGGACCGACCACGCTGGTGGTGGGCGACGCCGCCGGCGCCATCAGTCCGTTCAACGGCGAAGGCATCGCCTACGGCTACGAGACCGGCCGCCTGGCCGCCGCCTGCCTGGGCCGGGCCCTGGCCGGTGAGGGAGCGGCGGCCCTCGACGACTACGAACGTCAGCTCCAGGACGCCTACGGGCTCTACTACCAGGTGGCGCGCGATTTCGTGCACATGATCAGCCACCCGAAGGTCATGGAGGCGTGCGTGCGCTTGGGCATGCACTCCGAGACGGTCATGGGGTGGCTCTTGCGCATCATGGGCAACCTGCTCAAGGTGGACGAGCGGGGCGCCGCCGAGAACGCCTACAGCGTCCTGGCCACCGTGGCTAAGGCCGTCCCCGGCCTGTGAGGGCCGAGGCGGCGGCGGCGGCCGCCTCGGCGGCGACGTCCACCACGGTGTCGAGCACCTCGTCGCTGTGGGCCAGGCCGGGGAAGAGCACTTCGTAGGGCCCCGGGGCGAGCGCCACCCCGCGCTCGAGCATGGCCGAGAAGAAGGCGGGGTAACGGCCCTCGGACACGGCCACTCGAGCCGAGGCGTAGTCGGTCACCTCGTGCTCCGACAGGAAGAGGCCCACGAGCGGCCCCAGCACCGGCACCCGCACGGGCAGTCCGGCCCCGCCGATGGCGTCGGCCAGCCGCAGGGCGAAGCGGGCGGCGCGCTCGGCCAGTGCCAGGTAGTCGCCGGGTGCGAGATGCTCGAGCACGGCCCGGCCGGCCGCGGTGGCCAGCGGGTTCCCCGACAGCGTGCCGGCCTGGTACACGGGGCCCGTCGGGGCCAGCACGGCCAGCACGTCCCGGCGCCCGCCGAAGGCGCCCATGGGCAGTCCGCCGCCGATGACCTTGCCGAAGCACCACAGGTCGGGAGTGACGTCGTAGGCGGCGCTGGCCCCGCCCGAGCCGACGCGAAAGCCGGTGATCACCTCGTCGAAGACGAGCAGAGCACCGGCCTCGTCGCACGCCCGCCGCAACCCCTGGAGGAACCCCGGCGCCGGCGGCACCAGGCCCATGTTGGCGGCCACCGGCTCCACCACCACGCAGGCCACCTGGTCGTCGAGCTCGGGGACGACGTTGTAGGGCACGACCAGGGTGTGGGCCACGGCCGCCGCCGGCACGCCGGCCGAGCCGGGGAGGCCCAATGTGGACAACCCGCTGCCGCCCCCGGCCAGAAGGGCGTCGGCATGGCCGTGGTAGCAGCCGTCGAACTTCACGATCCGGTCCCGTCCGGTGTAGCCCCGGGCCACCCTCAGCGCGCTCATGGCGGCCTCGGTGCCCGAGGAGACCAGGCGCACCTGTTCGCATCCGGCGACGGCGGCGGTGAGGGCCTCGGCCAGCAGCACCTCGCCGGGGGTGGGGGCCCCGAAGGTGGTGCCGGCCACGATCGCCTCCGACAGCGCGGCGGTCACCGCCCGATGGCCGTGGCCCAGGATGACCGCTCCGTAGGACTGCACCAGGTCGACGTAGCGGCGACCCTCGGCGTCCCATACGTACGGGCCCTCGCCGCGGACCACGGTGTAGGGGGTGCCACCGACGGCGGCGAAGGATCGCACCGGCGAGTCCACCCCGCCGGGGATGACCCGTCGGGCCCGGGCGAACCAGTCCTCGTTGGTGAGGGCGTCGCCCATGTGACGTCTTCTCGGCGCGGTGGTCAGCCGGCGAGCAGCCGGGCCGCCTCGGCCGCGCCGTAGGTCAGCACCGCGGCGGCGCCGGCCCGCTTGACGGCGGTGAGGTGCTCGAGCAGCACGGCGTC
>JASHZK010000269.1 GCA_030042575.1 Acidimicrobiales bacterium | reverse complement strand
AGATGGACGACATTCGGCCGCGAAATCTCTCCGGTGTGACCTTTTGACTGATGACGCTGCGACACACGGCGCTGACTGAGTCGGCCGCGCCAGCCAGGGCGAAGAACGTACCGGCGAGCCAGATCGTGTGCATCAGGCCCGCCGTGGCGATCATCACACCCCAGGTAGCAACGGCCCAGATGGTGATGAGGCCGAGGCGGCGGGCGTGTCCGATCCACCCGGTGAAGAGTGCTGCGACGGTGGCCCCGAACGCCACTGCGGAATAGAGGAAACCGGTGCCCAGCGCTCCGGCGTGGTAAATGCTGATGGCGAGAACGGCAAAGAGCGCACGCGGCATTCCGAAGGTCATCGCGCACAGGTCGATGGCGAATGAACCGACCAGAGCCTTCTTGGAGCGCACAAACCGGACTCCCTCGCGGATCGAATGCAGCGTCGGCTCATGGGGCCTCTGCCATTGAAATCCCGGCTGCGGTGGGACCGGAAAGACGGCAACGACTACGGCCAGGCAGCTCAAGGCGTCCGTCGCATAGGCGCCCTGCACGCCCAGCGTGGTGATGAGGATCCCGCCCAGTGCGGGCCCGAGGACCTGGGCCAGGGTGTTGAGGCCGTAGTTCGTCGCCAACGCAGGTCCAATCAGCTGGGGATCGGCGACCAGGCGCGGAAGCATCGCTGAGGCGATGGTGTCCTCAAAAGCGTTGAAGCCAGCCAGCAGCGCACCGAGGCCATAGAGCACGCCCAGTGGCGGATGCCCGACAACGGCGCCGACGGCCAGACCACTGGTGCAGGCTGCGATCCCGATCTGAGCGAGTAGCAGGAGTCGGCGACGATCGAACGAGTCGGCCAGCACTCCGCCGTACAGGGACATGACGACCAGCGGACCTAACTGGGCGGCGCCCAGCAAGCCCACCAGCAGTGCCGAATGGGTTTCGACGTAGAGCTGATAAGGCAGCGCGACCAGCGCCGCCTGGGACCCAAGGTTCGAAACAAACGTGCCGCTCACGACCAGCCGCAGCGGGCGGCTGTGGCGGAAGGGTGTGAGGTCGGGCAGCAGGTGACGGTTGCCCACGCCCGTAGGGTAAAGGGGGCCGGAAGTGTCTGACCTCCGCTATTCTGCCAATGAGTGTCGCAAATCAGCCAACGAGAGGCGCCGCCTGAGGCACAGGCGCGGATGCCGGGCGGAACGACGATGGAGCGCCACGTCCATCCCGGCCATCAGCTGATCTACGTCAGCACGGGGTTGCTTGTGGCTCAGACCTCTGCCGGCAGCTGGGTCGCCTCAAGGGACCGCGCCATCTGGATGCCAGCGGGGACGTGGCACGAGCACCGGGCCTACGGCACGGCCGTCATCCACACCGTTGGTTTCGATGCCGATACTCCGCCGATGACTGCCGACGCTCCGGCGATCATCGCTGTCAACGCGCTAGTGCGCGAGCTTCTGCTTGCACTGACTGACCCCGCAACGCCGCCGCCCGAGGTCGATCGGCTCCGCGCCGTGCTGGGCGACCGCTTGAGTCGAACCCATCAGGAGCCGATCTCACTGCCAGCCGCGCACGATCCGCGGCTCTCCTGTGCCTGCGCCATCGCTCTTGCCCATCTTGAGACATCGATGCCGTTGTCAGAATTGGCCAATGCCGCGCTCACGACCGAGCGGACCTTGTCGCGGCTGTTTCGTCGAGAGACCGGCATGAGCTACCCTCAGTGGCGCGCCCAGGCTCGCGCCATTCGCGCCATGATCCTGCTCGCCCAGGGCGAGTCCGTTACCGACACGGCCAGTCTTTGTGGGTGGAGTACGCCCAGTGCCTTCATCGACAGTTTTCGGCGTGCGATGGGTCAGACCCCCGGCGCTTATCGAGATGTAGCGGTCCGATAGAAGACGTAGGAAGCCCTTCAGCGCCGGGAATTGATGCCTTCATAGGGCATCGGCGACGGCGTCCGGCGCCGGCACTGCCAGAACCCGAAGGGCTCGGCCGGGTCCTCGTCCTGGAATGTTGGGAATCCGACCCGATCAGTTCGTGGCCCGGTCACTTGGTATCAGGAGACTGATCGCACACGCCGGCACCCGGTCGGGCTGCGTGGTACTGACGGCGTCCTCCAGGCTGACCGATCTCGAGCAGGCTCGAGATCGGGTTACGTGGATCAGTGTTGCACGCTCATACTGACCTAGCCACGCTTTGCCAGAACGCACTCACTTCTCGTCCAGCCGAGACTTCGGGCGAACGGTCGCTGGCTCCGGTGCCGTCAAGTCTGGCCGTGGGAGGAGTTGGAAGGATGGTGGCCAGGGCTGATCAGGCCCGTCTCGTAGGCGTAGACGACAGCCTGGACGCGATCTCGTAGTCCCAGTTTCATCAGTACCCGGGTGACATGTGTCTTTACGGTCGTCTCGCTCACGGCCAGTGTGTCGGCGATCTCGCTGTTGCTCAGGCCGGTGGCCAGACATCGGAGGACCTCGAGCTCACGTGGGGTGAGCTCGTCCAGCCGGTCGGCCGGGCGTCGGCCGGCCCTCGTGGAGGCGAACTGCGCCACCAGTCGCCGGGTGATGCTCGGCGAGAGCAGAGCGTCACCCTGGCCGACGGTGCGGATGCCGGAAGTGAGCAGGTGCTCGGGTGCATCTTTGAGCAAGAATCCGCTGGCGCCGGCGCACAGTGCGTCGTAGACGTACTCGTCGAGATCGAACGTCGTGAGGATGAGCACGCATGGTTTCGGTTCAGTGCTCTCAGCCAGAATGCGACGGGTGGCCTCGATGCCGTCGAGGTCGGGCATCCGTATGTCCATGAGCACGACATCGGGACGGAGCTCGAGAGCCAGGGAGACCGCCTCGGCGCCGGTGCTGGCCTCTCCGGCGACCTCGATGTCCGGCTCAGTCCCGAGAATCAGGCGGAAACCGGCGCGGATCAGCTGTTGGTCGTCGGCGATCAGGACCCGTACGGTCATGGCAAGCCTGCAACCAGACCGCCGGGGAGACGGGCAATCAGATGACGGCGGCTGGTTCCCTCCTCGCCTTCTGGGCTGATTCGGAGCTGGCCCCCGCACAGACTGACGCGCTCGCTGATCGATGCCGGTGGCCACGCACTCCGATCTTTCGGGTGGGCATCGGTGGCCAACTCGACGTCGTCTTCACCGAATTGCAGTGTGATGGCCACGACCGTCCGCTGTGCGGCAACGGTCAAGATCTCTTCGACGATCCGGTACACGGCGAGGTCGACGCCCGGTGACAGGGGGCCCGGTTCACCGCCAACGATGAACTCGATCTTGAGGCCGGCTCGGCGTCCCCGGTCGAGGAGTTGGTGAATCTGATCGACACCGGGTTGCGGGGACAGCTGGCTCGGTTCATCGTGGTAACGGAGTACGCCCAGGATCCGGCGCATCTCGCTCAGCACCTGGCGTCCAGTGGCCTGAATGGCCTGAAGCGACTTGTCGGCGCCGGCTGGATCATCGGCCAGTTGGCCCCGGGCGGCCTCCGCCTGTACGACCATGACCGCGACGTTTTGAGCAACGGCGGCGTGGAGCTCGCGGGCGATACGCGAGCGTTCACCGGCAATGGCCAGTTCGGCGCGGTCGTCCTGCTCGGTGACGAGCTGGGTGGTGGTGTGTTCGAGGGTGGCGGCGAGCATGCGGCGAGAGCGCACGGCTCGGCCCGCCAGCCAGGCCAGGGCGATGACCAGCAGGAATCCGGCATAGCTACTGAGGTCGAGCTCATGGACCATCATCTGGTGGATGGCCGGGGCGACCACCAGAATCGCCAGTCCCACCCCGGCCCGGCGTCGGGCTTCCCAGGCGGCGACGGTATAGGCCGGGATCAGGGAGACATAGAGGGCGGTGAAGACAGACGTTTGCGGCGCGACCTGGTTGCTCAGGGAAAGCCCCGAGGCGACCACGATGATCACGAACCACAGGGGTTGCCGGCGTCGCCATGCCAAGGCCACCGTCATGGCCGCCACGGCGACGACGTCGCCATACCTGGCGCCACCCTGAACGTGTGCGGTGAGAGTGGTGATCTCGAGCAGGACCAGGAAGCCGGCGGCTAACAACGGGTCGAGGGCCAGTGACCTCTTGGGCCTGCTCCGGGGCGCCATCCCCCGCTCTACAGGGAACGTGGGTTCGTCCCCGGCCAGCGGGATGCTGGCACGTATCCGGAATCCGCCCACGTTCCCGGGTCCGGCCAGGAATGTGCCTCCGTAGAAGTTGACACGCTCTCGCAGTCCGATGAGACCGTGACCGGACGGGTTGTGGAAGGTGACGCCCGAGGTCGGGCCGTCATCGGACACCTCTACTGAGGCACATTCGGCGGTGAAGACAACTGTCACCCGAGCGGTCGTGGGCCCAGCGTGCTTGATGACGTTGGTCAGACCCTCCTGAACGACCCGGTAGATGGCCAGCTCGAGCCCGGGGGACATGGCCGGGGCCACGCCCTGGATTGCCAGGTCCACAGCGAGCCCGGCATCACGGGCCTGGTCGATCAGCCGTCGAAGGTGAGCCAAGCCTGGCGCCACGAGATCCTTCGAAACGACGTCACCTCTGCGCAGAATGCCGACCATCCGACGCAGTTCGACCAGCGCTTGGCGGCCGGCGGTCTCCACGGCAGCAAGCGCCTGTAAGGCGGTGGCGGTGTCGGTGGACATGATCCGGCGGGCGCCGGTCGTCTGGACCACGATGACGCTGACCGAGTGAGCGACGACGTCATGGAGTTCCCTCGCCATCTTGGCCCGCTCGGCTTCGGCGGCCCGTTGGGCGTGCTCCGCCTGTCTCTCTCTCAGATTGGCGGCCGCGGTTTCCAAATGGAGGGTCCGCCCGCCGTATACGGATATGGCCGCACCGAGTGAGTACGCAATGATGCCACTCAGCGCCCAGAAGGCAACGTTCGCCGCCACCCCACCCGATCCGTCGGCCAGAGGACCGTCGGGGTAGCACAGCCCGACAACGACAGAGGCAGCGACCCAGGTGGAGAGGACGACCGCGCTGTGCCCCCGTGAATGGTGACCTCGGGCGAACGAGTAGAAGAGCCACAGGACGACGGCTAACTCAGGCAACCCCGATCCCCGATGGGGACCCGACAGGGCGAGCGTGACCAATCCTGCCGCCGCCAAACCGACACTGATCGAGGGGTATCGGCGGGACCCCGCCGTCGATCCGGTAAGCGCCACGCAGGCGGCCAAGGCCACCCACCCGGGCCCATGCCGGCTGAATGCGCCGAGGTCAGCCAGTGCGGCCGCCGTCAGCACGACCGCGATCAAAGCGTCGATCCACGGTGGTCGTCGAGTGCCACGCAGCCTGTTGAGCGGTGCGGCGCTCGATGTGAGGAGCGACCCCACGCGTGCAAGTTAGCGCCTGGAACGGGGCCCGCACATCGGCCCGATGGCCGAGGCGATGTACGACTTCTGGACGATGCCCATCAACCCTCCGTCTCATGCAGATTCGTCGGCGCCGACGACGACATCGATCCCTCGCTCAGCCATCCTGGGATGGTCTCGAGAAAAGAGAGAACATTCCGGTCGATCCGCCGTCCAGGCCCGGCCCCGAGGGCTTGGCCGGGTTCAGACCCTTCGTCGTGGACGAGCGTGCGCCGGCAGCATCCTAAGAAGAGGACAAGGAGACCAAACTGAAAGGTGGGTCATGAAGGCGAAACAAAATCCAAGACGCTGGGCCGCCCTCGGCGGTCTGCTCTTTGTGGTACTGCTCGTTGTCGCGGTAGCGGGGATCTCGTCGGCACCGGACAACACCGCAGGCGTGGCGAAGGTCTTGAACTACTACTCGCAGCACAAGGACTCCGGGTATGTGATCGCCGTCGTGCTCGAAGTCGCGGTCGTCGTCGCACTGTGGTTCTTTTGGCACCTGCGAAACGTGCTCGTCGAGGCAGGCGCCGACCCTCGATTGACGGCCCTCGGTTTCGCCGGCGCCATCGTCCTTGGCGTGAGCGGAGGCCTCGGTGGGGGAATGCGGTGGGTGGTGTCAGACGCCGTCGGTCACGTCACCCCGGCTACCTTGCAAGGACTCAACGCCGTCCAGGCGGACGTGAACTCGATCCTGGGCGGGGCCGGATCGGCAGTGCTGCTGTTCGCCACCAGCTTCGCCATCATCGGGAGCGGGGCGCTGGCCAAGTGGCTCGGGTGGTTGGGCATCGTGTTGGGCGTCGTTTCTCTCGCACCGACCGGCCCGGTGCCCGTGGCGATCTGGGTGTTCCTGACCTGTGTCGTGCTTCTGGTTTCGAGAAAGGAAGCCGCTGGTATCGCCTCGACGACGAGCGAGACGTCGGGTGTCCGTCGGTCAGGTCCATGACCGTCTTCTCGTGGCGCTGGTCGCGGTGTCGAGGAACCGGTTGCGCCGGGACCGACACGAAGCCAGCGTGGTCCATCACTGCCCGGTGAGCGCCCGGCGTCCCGGGAGGTAATCCCGGGGGCGGCCGGGTCGCTCACCCACGAACTGCGTGCCGGGAGGAAGACGGCGCGCAGTTGGCACAGGCAGTGGCGGTGGACGCCGCGGCACGCACCGGTGACGACGAAATGGACGGCGACCTGTGGCCGCCGCCCATTTCACTCGCAGTTGTCACCAATGGTGCCGATGGAAGTGGATCACCCCCAAGGCGGCTTGCCCGGAGCGGGCGTGAGAACCACCGTGGCGCTCTCTTTGGCGGTCGTGCTCGTGCACCCGCTACCACTTGTGGCGATGCTGGCGCCGGTGTCGGTGATGGTGTTGTCGCCGTTGTACTTGCCCTTCACCTTGACCGGCCCGCTCGGTGCGGCGGTGATGGTGCAGCCGTTCTCCACGCTCGACGTGAAAGTGGCGCCTGCCTTGGGGATGGTGAGCGTGGCCGTGGTATCGGTCGCCGACAAGGTCCACTTCCCGTTGGTGTCGTTGGTCGTGACGGTGTCGGTTCCCCCCAGGCTGTCCGTGCAGCCACTGAGGGTCGGCGGCTTGCTCAGGTCGAAGGTGGTCGCCGGCTTGCTGCCCGTCTTCCCCGATCCCGAGAATTTGGTGCAGCTGACCACGAGCGGCACCGAGTCGATGTCACCTTTGAAGGTCATCTTGGTGCCCGACTTGAGCGCCGCCTTGACCGTCTTGTTGGGCCCGATCGAGGCGGATGCCACCGCGGCGGCGCCGATGACGCTCGCCACAGTGACGCCGACGATCACCGCCAGCTTTGCTCTGTTCCGTATCATGGTTGTGCGTTGCCTCCTAGCTGTTTGGGAAGGGGCTGTCATGGCTGTGGTGACAGCTGGTGCAGCGAGGTGCTGCCCGCCGAGTCGGTGAGAAACCCGGCGGCCGGTCCGGTGAGGGACAGCGCCGTTGCCTCTGACGCGTCACGTTCCCTCGATCTGGGATGGCCCCCCGAAGACCGCATCAACGACCCCCTTCAACCCGTCTTATTCTCCGTTATCGCGTGGCTGTGAACTTCCGGAAATCCACCTAGGGGAATTCACGCAGTCACGAGCGCCCACAGGGTTCCGAGGGCATGGGGAGACGATCTGGGGACCATCCGCACAAGGGGAGCATTCGCCACCGTGCCCGGCGGCTGGCGACCCTGAAGGCCGGCGGGCGACCGGAGAGGTGGACGGCCGGGTCTCGGCCGGGGGAGAATCCCCTTCGGTCGTCGACGCGGTCGAGGCCCGAACGTCCCTGCTTCTCAAAAGGAAGCGGGGTGTGCAATGGTGGGTGCAGTGATGGCGTCTTTGTCCCCAAGAGACCTCCGCGGACGGGCGATCCCCTCGACATGCCTGCGCGACCGTTAGGAGCACTCGACACCATCGGCCCTTCACAGAGGGTCGGCTCGGGGCGGACCGTCCTCGTGGCCGACGATGACGAGGCCCTGCGTGAGACGATGGCCGACATCTTGGCCATCGAGGGCTACGACGTCCTCCAGGCCGCTGATGGCGAAGAAGCCCTGGCTCAAGTACTGCTCCATGACTCCGTTGATGTGCTCATCTTGGACATGGCGATGCCGAAGCGTGATGGCCTGTCCGTACTCGAGGATCTCGGGCCGGCGCCGCCCAAGGTCATCGTGCTGTCAGCGTTCGCTTATTACGGCCCAGAGGACATCGACCGCATGGGCCTGGGCAGGAAGATCACACGCTCATTGCGAAAACCGGTACCGCCGGTGCGATTGCTGGCCGCCATCAGCGAAGCCGTCGAAGAGTTGGACCGAGACACTGAGGATGGCCCCTCGGGCGCTGAACGGTCTCAGCCACGGTGATCGGCGCCGTGAGGTGCCGGAACGGCCTCGACGTCCTCGAGATCAGTCGCTGTCGACGACTCTGGCTCCCTGGCGCGTCGGCTCGAGCTGCAGGCGAGTGACACCGCCCGTCGAGTCGAGCTCTGCCACGAGGGGAGCGGGATCCTCGGGGCACACTATGGTCACCGAACCCCCGTCGCCCCCGGCGCCGTTCACCTTCCACCCGACAGCGCCGTGGGACGAGGCGAGCTCGATGACGGCGCCGGCACGTTGCCCCACGAGCCCGGGGTGGAGCAGAGCCTGGGCCTCGGTGTTGTACGTCATGGCTTGGCCGTAGGCATCGATGTCCCCGGCCACCAGGGCCAGCGCAGCGCCATGAGCCGCTGAACGCAGTGGGCGCAGGAGCACGTCGGGATCGGAGCTGGCCAGACGTGCGATGACGGCTTCGTGCACGGAGCTGGACCGGTGCGGGGCGCCCAGGTAGACGGTGACCAGTCGCCTGGTCAGCTCTTCCCAGGTGTCGATGCTCAGTGGCAGGGTGTGCACCTCTGTCGCCGGGTACGGTCCGACGACGACGAGGTTGGCACCG
This sequence comes from Acidimicrobiales bacterium, assembly GCA_030042575.1. Lineage (GTDB taxonomy): Bacteria > Actinomycetota > Acidimicrobiia > Acidimicrobiales > UBA8190 > UBA8190. Next base: position 1,024 of record JASHZK010000269.1, on the reverse strand, counting down.
CCATGGGCAGCAGCGATCTGGTCCTGGACTCCGCTTTGCCGGCCGAGGTCCTCGGTCTCGATCCGGTGGGCCTCAGCGGCGAGCCCATGGGCGTCGATCGTCCCTCCTGTCGCGGCGCGAAGGGCGGCAACGAGGGCGACGACCACGGAAGCCGACGTTCCCAGGCCCGACCCAGGCGGCACCGACGAGGCGACCTCCACATTCACCGAGACGCCCGGCGGGCACCAACGGCGCAACGTCGTCTCGAGCAGCGGGTGGCGGTTCGGAGGCGCATGCACAGCAAACCGGTATCGCTCGCCGAAGGACCGGACCCAGAGGTCGACCTCCGCCTGGCGGCCACGGCCGAGCCGGGAGAGGGTGACCGAAATCTCGGTCCCCTGCGAAACAGCCAGGTTGCACACCGCCCCGTGCCCGGCGAACCAGGTGTCGGTCCATCCGCCGGCGTCGAGGACTCGCACCGGTGCCCTGACTTTGACTCGAACAGTCACGAGGGCAGCTTGCTACATGGGCCGGAAAGGCTGTCCCGACCACGTCGAGTTCGTCTCGTCAATTCAGATGGCAAAGCTGTCGATCGAGACGGTGCCGCCGCGCTCATATGGGGGCGTTCCAGGTGGAATTACGCGGGTAGATCCTCGTGGGATCCAAGGCGCACGACGAATCGGATGTGAATACAATTTCCAACGAATCGAGAACGATGGTCATGCCGACGAGGATGGTCATGGCGATGAGAACGTCTTCTGTTTCGAGTGCGTGGTCGGGGGCCGAGGTGGGGGGCCGCCTGGCCAGGTACGCAGCGGTGCTGTTCGTGGTCGGCGCCCTGGCCATGATCGTGAGCGCACCGGCCTACGGCAAGTCCAAGCTCCCCGCCAATCTGGCCAAGTTCGCCAACTGCCCCATAAAGGTGAAGAAGGTGGCGACCTGCCTCTACTCGTCGACCACCGACACCACCTTCGAGATCGGCTCCACCACCATCAGCTCCACCAGCCCCACCACGCTGTCGCTCGGCATCGAGTACACGAAGTCG
>JASHZK010000268.1 GCA_030042575.1 Acidimicrobiales bacterium | reverse complement strand
CCTTCGTCGGGTGCTGCGCGGCGAGGCCACGCTGCCGGGAACGCTCCTGGCTCGCCTCGTCGAAGAGTTCCGCCACCGCGAGCACCGCCGGATCCCAGTGGGCGACCACCGGGCGGCTCGCCTGACCGGAAGGGAGTGGGACGTGCTCGAACTCTTGCGCGGCGGCCTGAGCACGGCGGAGATCGCCGCCCGCCTCTTCGTGTCCCAGACGACGGTCCGCACCCACGTCTCAGCCATCCTCAGGAAGCTCGGGGTTCCGAATCGGGAGGCGGCTCTGACCCTGCTCGAGGCACAGGGCTAACCCGGGCTAACCCTTCTTTCGCCCTGGACCAGCGGCGGCCAGGAAACCGTGGGCTCGTAGCGGCCACGGAAGCCGGTGGACCGTCCGACCGGCGGCCGCCACGACGACAGAATGGTGGCCACTCTCCGTCCACGGGCACTTCGAGGAGGCCACGGCTCTCAAGGGCCCGGTGCTGGGCGACGACAAATACACGTGGCCGTCCTGGTGGCAGACGACTATGGTCCGTTGCGAGTCACCATGCGTGATCTTCTCGAGAACGCAGGTTACGAGGTCATCGAGGCCAAAGACGGCGCCGAGGCCCTGAAGGCCATCGCCGGCGACAACGTGGACGTGCTCTTGCTCGACCTCAAAATGCCGGTATGCGACGGCTATGACGTGCTGCGTGCCCTCGTTGGTCGTCGGCCGCCCGTCATCGTGCTGTCGGCATTCGAGCAGCAGCATTCCACGGCCAACGCGGGCGACGAGCTCGCTTCGAGGGTCTTTGCCCGGTTGCGGAAGCCCGTGTTCCCTGCGCTTCTCCTCGACACAGTGCGTGACGCTCTGGAGGGGAACCCTCCCGCCTAGAGCCTTCAGGCAAAAGGGAGGGGACCATGAAGGTCCGCATCGGAGTGGGAACAGGCGGGGCCAGGCTCAGTGGAACCGAGCTGGCCGGGTTGGCCGACGACCTGGTTGGGCTGCGCTTCGACTCCCTGTGGCTGTCGGAGGTGCTCACCGGGCCCGGCGTGGACCCGCTCATCGGCCTGGCCTGGGCCGGTGCCCACAATCCGAGGCTCAAGCTCGGGACCACCATGATCCTGCCCGGGCGCAACCCCGTGCGCTTGGCCGGTCAAACCGCCGTCCTCGACCACCTTACGAGGGGGCGGTTCCTCCTCACCTTCGTGCCCGGTCTGGCCCACGGCCCTGAACGTGAGGCAGTAGGGGTGGCACCCGCGGCCCGAGGAACGGCCATCGAGGAGGTTCTGCCCCTGCTGCGCCGGCTGTGGGCGGGAGAGACCGTGAGTCACGAAGGTCCGGCCGGACGGTTCGTGGGCGCCTCGATCTCTCCGCTACCCGTGCAGGAACCTTTCGAAGTGTGGTTGGGTGGGATGGCCCGGGCCTCGCTCGAACGCTGCGGGCGGCTGGCTGACGGCTGGCTGCCCTCGATGTGCGCCCCCGAAGAAGCGGCCCAGGGCCGCGCCCTGGTTCTGGAGTCGGCCAGGGCCGCAGGACGCACGATCAGCGAGGAGCATTTCGGTGTGAGCATCGGCTACACCCCCACCCCCCTCACCCAGCCAACCAGGGCGACTCTCGCCGCTCGGGCAGGAGGAGGACCACTCGAGCACATCGTCCCTGTCGGTCTCCCTGCGTTGCGCGAGCTCATCGAGCGCTATGTCGCAGTCGGCTTCTCCAAGTTCGTGGTGCGACCACTGGCGGCGCCCACCGACTGGCACCGGGAGCTCGAGGAGCTGGCGGAGGCGGTCGTGGACCTCCAGACGTGAGCCAAGGCGAAGGGCTGTTTGTCGACCTCGCTTCATCCTGGTCCGGGGGCTTGAGTATGGTCGCCGCCTGTGCGTGTCGGAGACGCCACTTGGCTGGACGTGTTCGTGGCAGCCGAGGACGAGTTCGAGCGCCGTTGTCTCATCGTCTGAAGTGCCTGCCGACACGCTCCTATGCATGTCCGCACGGCTCGGCCAGCCGGTGGCCTACTCGCCGGTAGTCCCGTCGATGAGCTCCCTGACGGCATCGGCGTGACCGGCGTGGCGGGCAGTTTCGTTGATGAGATGGCACAGCACCCATCGCAGGTCTGTGCCCTTGTGCGCCCGGCGACGGCAGGGAAGCTCGAGCGATTCGAGCGAACGCACGGTGGCATCGGTCGATTGCGCCCGCCGGCGATAGGCGTCGATGGCCGTGGCCAAGGTGAGTTCCGGACCGGGGTCGAACTCCTTGTCGCTACGCCAGACCTCGGCCCCCTTGAATCCGCCATCGATCCAGCGCCACTCCACGTGGGTCAGATGATTCACGATGCCCAGCAGCGGGATCAGACGGCCATGGGGTCGTCGCCTTGCCTCCTCGTCGCTCAACCCGTCGAGCTTTCGAAGGACGGCTCCACGAAGGTAGCCGAGCCACCCGAGCAGCATCTCTCGCTCTTCCAGGCCACCGGGGGGTGGCTCGCCCTCGACTGCTGTCTCCGGCTGAGGGGTCGCCACCGACTCGATCCTAAAGTTGCCCGGCCACTACGGCGCTCCCGCTTCCACCCGCCCTCACCGGGAAGAACAACGGCCTCACCCCCGAGGGTCGGTGGCCGCCCATTTGGGACTTTCGCCTCTGCTCGTCTCGGCCTTGCCGGCCGAGAAATGAGCCATGGGCCACGACGACCGGGACTGGGCGGCGTTCTGGGACCCCGACAGCGCCAACCGCAGGCTGCTGCAGGCGCCTGCCTGGGGTGAGCTCGTGGACTCCCTCGAGGACGACCGAGACGACGAGGAGCCGTGGGTGAGCCGACCCCCCGCCCCCGGAGGGGGCCCGGTGCCCCTCGACTTCTTCTTGCAGAGGACCGTCGACGCCGCCGCCGCCGCCGGGGCCGAGGACTCCCCCGAGGCCTGGCGAGAGGTGGTGGCCGCCGCCGGCGTGCTGAGCGACGTGGCCCAGACCCTCGCCGTCCTGGCCCAGGCCAAAGACACCGGCCGCCAGCTGGCCCGAGCAGCGAGCGACGCCGAGCACACGGCCCAGATCGCCGTGGACGCCGCCACCGAGGCCATGGACAAGATCCGGCACCTGGAGGCGGTCGTGGCCCAGGCCTCAGCGGCCAAGTCCGAAGCCGCCTGGCGCCAGGCTCACCAGGCCGTCATGGCCTCCACCACCGCCGAACCGCCCGAGCCCAGCTGAGCGCTCCCACCGGCGCCCGAGCCGGCCGCCACAGCCGAGGTGCTGCGAATCGGCGCCCGTCGACCATGGCAAACATCGACGACATCGCCACGCCCTCGATGGCGCTGGTCCGCTACGGCGATCCCTACGCCCTCTGGCTAGCCTGAGGAGGCCACCGGACAAGGAGCGCTTCATGGAGGTCGTCCCCAAACCGCCCTCGGTCAAGGGTCCGGCCGACATGTTCACCGGAGACGTCTGGTTCGACACCATCGCCCGAGGTCAGCCGCCGGCACGGATCAACGTGACCACCGTGCGCTTCACCCCGGGGGCTCGCACCGCCTGGCACGCCC
>JASHZK010000267.1 GCA_030042575.1 Acidimicrobiales bacterium | reverse complement strand
GTTGGACGCCGGCGCTGCGGGCCGACTACACCGGCGGTCATGACCACCTACGACCGTCCTTTCGGCCGGTACTTCGAGGACTTCGAGCCCGGCGACGTCTACCGGCACTGGCCGGGCAAGACCATCACCGAGTTCGACGACCATCTCTTCTGCATGATGACCATGAACCACCACCCGTTGCACGTAGATGCGTGGTTTGCCGAGCACGATGCCCCTCAGGGACGCAACGTGGTGGTGGGCAACCTGGTCTATTCGCTCGTGCTCGGCATGAGCGTTCCCGACGTGAGCGGTTCGTGCATCGCCAACCTCGAGGTGGAGTCGCTCAAGCACAAGTTCCCCACCTTCCACGGCGACACCATCTACGCCGAGACCCGAGTGGTCGACAAGACGCCCTCGTCCTCCAAGCCCGACCGGGGCGTGGTGACGGTGGAGACCAAGGCTTTCAATCAGCGTGGCCAGGAGATCTGCTACTTCCGTCGCAAGCTCATGGTCTGGAGGCGCCAGGACGCGCCGTCTCGGCACCGGCCCTATCCGGACGACGTTTGGGACTGACCCCCTCTCTTGCGGGCCGTCTTCGCCAGGCCATCCTCCGTGGCCAACCGGCCCTGCGGGCCCTGCCCTGGCGGGAGACGAGGCAGCCCTGGGCGGTCTTGGTCAGCGAGTGCATGCTCCAGCAGACCCAGGCCGCCCGGGTGGTGGGCCCTTATCGGGCTTTCCTCCGTCGATTCCCGACACCGGCCGTCTGCGCCCGGGCGCCGCTGGGGGAGGTGCTGCGGTCGTGGTCGGGACTGGGCTACAACCGGCGAGCCGCCCGGCTGCACGAAGCGGCCGCCACCATCGTGAGTCGCCACGACGGCAGAGTGCCCGACCGGTTGGAGGAGCTCATGGCCCTCCCCGGGGTGGGGCCCTACACGGCCCGGGCCGTGCTGGCCTTTGCCTTCGAGCGCCCGGTAGGGGTGGTCGACGTCAACGTCCGGCGCGTGCTCTGCCGCTTGTCGGGCATGCCGCTCGATCGTGGTCGGGCGCAGGCGTTGGCCGACCGACTGGTCCCGGCCGACCGGCCGTGGGCGTGGAACCAGGCCATCGTCGAGCACGGTGCCACCTGCTGCACCGCCCGCCATCCCCGCTGCGGTGACTGCCCGCTTGCTCGTAGTTGTGGTTGGGCCCGCTCGGGCTGCCGCGCTCCTGACCCGGCTCGGCCGGCTCGTCCCCCTCAGCCACGATTCGAGGGCTCCTACCGCCAGGGCCGGGGGCGGCTGCTGGCCGCCTTGTGCCGCGGCCCCATCGGCGCCTCGACGCTGGCCGCCGCCTGCGGGTGGCCCGACGACCCAGATCGCGCCAGGCGGGCGGCGGCGGGCCTGGTGGGCGACGGCCTGGCTCGCTGGACGGCAGGAGGAGGGCTGGCCCTGGCGTGAGCCGGCTTCAGGTGCGCACGAACTCGAGGATCTGCCCGTTCACCGACTTCGGTTGCTCGAGATGGAGGAAATGGCCGGCATCGGGCACCCGGACGTAGCGGGAGCCCGGTGACAGGGTGGCGGCCACGTCGAGCTCGGGGGGGAGGACGAAGCAGCCGTCGTCCTCGCCGTGCAGATACAGCGTGGGCTGGGGCGGGATGCCGGGGCCGGCTGGAACCGATGCGTATCGGCCTGCCGGGGGGGAGGGGTCGAACATGGCCCGGTAGTAGCCGATGGCCGCTGCCTGCCGGGCCGGTTCGGCCAGGGCCTGCCTCACCTGGGCCACGTCCCAGGTGTTGCGGTAGCCGGGGGACCAGTCCGACCACAGCCGGCCGACGAAGGCCATGTCGTCGAGGCCCAGGGCCACCTCGGCCAGCGGCGTCTGGAACAGCCACACGTAGAAACTGCGTCGGAGCTGGTCGTAGGAGAGCAGCACCTCCCCCATGGCCGCCATGGGGGCCACACCCATGGTGACCACCCGTCTCCAACGTTCGGGCGCCAGCGGGGCCGCGGTGTAAGCGGCCAACGCTCCCCAGTCGTGGCCGATGAGGACGGCTCGGTCGTCGCCGCCCAATGCCTGGTGCAGTTCGCAGGCGTCGGAGCCCAAAGCGCTTTGGTGGTAGGCGCCGTCGGCGGGAACCTCGGTGGGGGCGTAGCCGCGCATGAAGGGGGCCACGGCGTGGAACCCCTCGTCGGCCAGGGCGGGCAACAGGTGGCGGAAGCTGTGAGCGGTGTCCGGGAAGCCGTGCAAGCACAGGGCCAACGGACCGTCTCGGGGGCCCGCCTCCAGCAGGGCGAAGTCCAACTCGTTGGCCGTGACCCGTCTCGATGCCATGAGCGGAGGGTAATCTTCCCCGAAGAGCCGTCAGGGGCGGGGCGGCGGCGGGGGAGGGGAGTCCACTGCAAGTCAGCTTCTACGGGGTGCGAGGTTCGTGTCCCTGCTCAGGGCGACAGTACGTGCGTTACGGCGGGAACACGGCGTGCGCCTCGGTGCAGGTCGGTGACGAGCCGCCCATCGTCTTCGATCTGGGCACCGGGCTCCGGCCCTTGGGTCACGAGATCGAGGATCGCTACGGAGCGGACGCCCCCATCGGGCTCACCGCTTTTCTCAGCCACGTCCATTGGGACCACATCATCGGGCTCCCCTTCTGCCGCCCGGTGCTGCGCCTGGGAGGCAGCATGGAGGTCTTCGGCCCGCCCCAGGAGGGCAGGTCGCTGAGCGAGGCGCTGGACCGGGTGGTCGAGCCTCCCTACTTCCCGGTGAAGATCGAGGACCTTCACGGTGACGTCTGCTTCAGCGAAGTGAGCGACGACGTCGTCCCCGTGGGCTCGGCCAAGGTCACGGTGCGCCGGGTCCCGCACGTGGGCACGACCCTCGGTTTCCGCGTCGACGCCGAGGGGTGCTCGGTCGCCTACGTGAGCGACCATCAGGCACCCGACGACCGCTCCTTCGTGGACGAGGCCGTGCTCGAGCTGTGCGACGGGGTGGACCTGGCCATTCACGACGCCCAGTACACCGAGGAGGAATTCGCGGTCAAGGCCACCTGGGGGCATTCCACCTTCTCTTACGCCGTGCACGTGGCGGCCGAAGCCGGTGCCCGGCGACTGGCGCTGTTCCACCACGACCCGGTGCACACCGACGGTGATCTCGACCGC
>JASHZK010000031.1 GCA_030042575.1 Acidimicrobiales bacterium | reverse complement strand
GCACTGTACCGCTGACGGTTCGCCTCGCCCGTCTCGAGTCGCCGCTTCCCGGAACCGAGGCAAACGGCCGGTACCCTCTGATCATGTCGGGTGCGTCGGGCAGCGAGCCGGAACCTGTGGTCAGGCCCGACGAGGGCCCCCTCGAGTGGTCCATGCTCCCCATGACTGCCACGCGAGCCGACGGCAGGTTGCAGGTCGCCGGGCTGGACCTGGTGGAGCTGGCCGACACCTTTGGCACGCCTCTCTTCGTCTACGACGAGGCCCATCTGCGTGATCGTTGCCGGCAGGCCCTGGCCGTCTGGGGGGAGGGGGTGGCCTATGCCACTAAGGCCTTTCTGTGCCGGGCCATGGCCCGCCTGGCCTACGAGGAGGGCCTGTGCCTGGACGTCTCCACCGGTGGTGAGCTCCATGTGGCTCTGTCCGCCGGGGTCCCGGCCGGACGCCTGGTGCTCCACGGCAACAACAAGAGCGACGCAGAGCTCGTCACGGCTCTCGACGTCGGGGTCGGCCGCATCGTGGTCGACTCCTTCGACGAGATCGACCGTCTGCGCCGATTGACCTGCGACCGACAAGAGCGGCCGGCCGTCCTGGTCCGGGTCACCCCGGGGGTCGAGGCCCACACCCACGAGTTCGTCCGCACCGGCCACGACGACACCAAGTTCGGCTTCTCCATCTCCTCGGGGGCGGCGGCCCGGGCGGTGGAGGAGCTGCGGGCGCTCCAGGATGTCGAGCTCCTGGGTGTCCACGCCCACATCGGCAGCCAGGTCTTCCGCGCCCAGTCCTTCGTCGAGGCGGCGCAGGTGATCGGCACCTTCGCCGCTCCGCTCCAGCTACCCGAGCTGTGCGTGGGCGGGGGGCTCGGGGTCCCTTACGTCGCCGGAGAGTCCGCTCCCACCATGGCCCAATGGGCGGACGCCGTCCGCCAGGCCTGCTCCGGGGCCGGGGTGGCGCCCTCGACCCGCATCACCGCCGAGCCCGGCCGGGCCCTGGTGGCGGGCGCCGCCATCACCCTCTATCGGGTGGGGACCGTCAAGGAGCTGCCCGGGCTGCGAACCTACGTGTCGGTCGACGGGGGGATGAGCGACAATCCGCGACCCGTGCTCTACGGCAGCGGCTACGAGGCCTTCTTGCCCCGAGAAGTGACGGCCGATCGGCCCGTGGCGGTGCGGGTGGTGGGCAAGCACTGCGAGTCGGGAGACCAGTTGGTGGCCGACGGCCGGCTGCCGGCCGACCTGGCCGTGGGGGACGTGCTGGCCACGCCGGTCACCGGCGCCTACGGGTACGCCATGTCCTCCAACTACAACAAGGTGCCGCGTCCAGCGGTGATCTTCGTGGCCGACGGCCGGGCCCGGGTCGTGATCCGGCGCGAGTCCTTCGACGACCTGACCAGGCTCGACGCCTGAGCGAACCACCGTTGGCAGCGCCGACGGGCGGTAGCCTCGAAAAATGACGAGGGGCCCCGGCGACCGTCGGCCACCGGCGGGCGATGCATCTGGCGGCCACGGCCACGATGCCACCTCGGCGGTGCGGGTGGGTGTGCTCGGCTGCGGCAACGTGGGTGCCGCCCTGGTGTCGATGCTGCTGGGGGACGCCGCCGGCATCGAGGCCCGCTCCGGTGTGCGCCTGGCCCTGGCCGGTGTGGCCGTGGCCGACCCCTCCCGTTCCCGCCCGGGTGTGCCGGCCACGCTGTTGACGGGCGACGCCAAGGCGCTCGTCGAGGATCCCGGGATCGACGTGGTGGTGGAGCTGATCGGAGGGCTGGAGCCGGCCGGGACCCTGGTGCGCTCGGCCCTGGGCGCGGGCAAGCCGGTGGTGACGGCCAACAAGGAGCTGCTGGCCGCCGAAGGGGCGTCGCTGTCGGAGCTGGCGTCTCGCTCGGGGGTGGCCCTGCTCTACGAGGCGGCCGTGGCCGGGGCCATCCCCATCATCCGCCCCTTGCGGGAGTCGCTGGCCGGCGAGCAGGTGCGCCGGGTGATGGGCATCGTCAACGGCACCACCAATTTCGTGCTCAGCCGGATGACCGAGAGCGCCTTGGGGTACGCCGAGGCCCTGGCCGAGGCCCAACGGCTGGGGTACGCCGAGCGCGACCCCAGCGCCGACGTCGAGGGTCACGACGCCGCCGCCAAAGCGGCCATCCTGGCCTCCCTCGCCTTCCGCTGCGAGGTGCGCGCCGAGGACGTTCCCCGTGAGGGGATCTCGTCGGTGAGCCCGGTCGACATCGCCTTCGCCACCCAGCTCGGCTACGTCGTCAAGCTGCTGGCCGTGGCCGAGCGGCTGGGGGAGACCGATGCCGGCGCCGCCGGCGACGGCGTGCCGGAGATCTCCGTCCGGGTCCATCCGGCCATGCTCCCCGCCACCCACCCTCTCGCCTCGGTGCGCGGCGCTTTCAACGCCGTCTTCGTCGAGGGGGCCAGTGCCGGTGAGCTCATGCTCTACGGCCGCGGGGCCGGGGGGGTTCCGACGGCCTCGGCTGTGCTCGGCGACCTCATCGACGCCGCCCACCACCTCGAGACGGGCGCCCTCTTGCGCCCGGTGCCCCGGGCCCCCGTTGGCATGCATCCGGCTGACGAACTGCGCTGTGCCTGGTACCTGAACATCGACGTGCTCGACCGTCCCGGCGTCCTCGCCGCCGTGGCGGGAGTGTTCGGGGAGCACGCCGTGTCCATTCGATCGATGGAGCAGCTGGGCATGGGCGACGAGGCCAGGCTGGTGTTCCTCACCCACGTGGCCCGCCAGGGCGACGTCACGGCCACCCTGCACGGCTTGCGGTCGCTGGAGGTGGTCGAGCACATCGGCGGCGTGCTGCGCGTTCTCGGGGTGGAGGAGGACCGGTGAGTGCGTCCTGGCCCGGCGTGATCGAGACCTATCGGGACTTCCTCCCGGTGACGGTGTCCACTCCGGTGGTGACCCTCCTCGAAGGTGGGACGCCGTTGCTTCCCGCTCGGCGGCTGTCCGAGCGCCTGGGTGCCCGGGTGTTCCTGAAGCTCGAAGGGGTGAACCCCACCGGTTCCTTCAAGGACCGGGGCATGACCCTGGCCATGTCCAAGGCGCTGGAGCAAGGGGCCAAAGCCGTGCTGTGCGCCTCCACCGGCAACACCTCGGCATCGGCTGCCGCCTACGCCACCCGGGCCGGGCTCACCTGCGCCGTGCTCATCCCCGAGGGGCACATCGCGCTGGGCAAGCTGGCGCAGGCCCTCGTGCACGGTGCGCGGGTGCTGCAGGTGCGCGGCAACTTCGACGAGGCGCTGACCATCGTCCGCACACTGGGCGAGCGGGAGTCCGTCACCGTGGTGAACTCGGTCAACCCCCACCGCATCGAGGGTCAGAAGACGGCTGCCTTCGAGGTCGTCGACGCGCTCGGCGATGCCCCCGACGTGCACTGCGTCCCGGTGGGCAACGCCGGGAACATCACCGCCTACTGGCGCGGCTACTGCGAGTACCACCACGCCGGACGGGCCACCAAGCTGCCGCGGATGATGGGCTTTCAGGCGGCCGGCGCCGCTCCCATCGTGGAGGGACACCCCGTCGAGAACCCCGACACGGTGGCCACCGCCATTCGCATCGGCAACCCGGCCTCCTGGTACGGTGCCACCGCCGCCGCCAGCGAGTCGGGGGGGTCCATCACGGCGGTGACCGACGACGAGATCCTGGCCGCCTATCGCATGCTCGCCTCCGAGGAAGGGGTCTTCTGCGAAGCGGCCTCGGCCGCTTCGGTGGCCGGGCTCCTCAAGACGGGGGTCCCCGACGGCTCCACCGTGGTGTGCGTCCTGACCGGCCACGGGCTCAAGGACCCCGACCTCGCCATCAGCCAGATCCCCCTTCCCACTGCGGTGGACGCCGGGGTCCGGGCCGTCACGGACGCCTTGGGGCTGTGAGCCGTCGCCGGCCACGGAACGGAACAGACCGGGTGGGGCGGGAATAGACCGACCGCCGCCGCTGTTCGTATGCACAGTTGGCGGATAGGTTTGCCGGTCTCTTCGGTGTCCGGTACGATATGTCCACCGCCGCCCCCCAGTTCTCTTCGGTGCGCGGCCGACCCGACGGACGTTCCTGCGGGACGCTCCCCGGGAGTCCCTGGTGGGGAAGCGGTGGAACCGGCTTGCGGATGCACCGGCGCCTGCCCTTAGTCAGTGCCCTCTGGTATCTGGGACTCGACCCACCCGGAGCAGCACAACCGAGCGAGGTGGCATTGATGGCTGCAGAGCAACAGCTCGAGCGGTCCGTACTGGAAAGAAAAGAACGCGAGGAATTGCGCGCCATCGCCCAGGCCATGGCGCTCGAGACCAACTCCCGGAGCAAGAAGGCCGACATCATCGACCAGATCCTCCATGCCGCCGGTGTGGACGGCGGCGCCGGTGGCGACGGTGCCTTCGCCGGCAATGGCGGCGGGGGCAGTCGCCCGTCGAGTCGCCGATCGGCCGAGGCGAGCGAGCCGGACGACTCGCCCTCCGCCAGCACGGAGGTGGCGACGGGCGTGGTGGGCAACGGCCCGACCGGCGCCGATGGCGATGGTGCCGGGTCCGACGACGGCGCCGGTGCGCCCGCCGCGGTAGGCGTCGTCACCAACGATCGTTCAACGGGCGGGCCACGCCCCCAGAGTCGGCCGGGGGGCAACGAGCCGGGTAACCGTCGCAATCGCCGGCGCCGCGGCCGCGACCGCGGCCCCGGGGGCGAGCGCGAGCTGCAGGGTGGAGGCCAGGAAGCGCAGTACTCCGGAGAGCTGGTCCCGGTGAACGGACTGCTCGACCTGCGCGACGAGGGCTACGGCTTCCTCCGGGCCGACGGCTACCTGCCCAGTCCCCGCGACGTCTATGTGTCGATCAGCCAGGCCCGCCGCTTCGCCCTGCGCAAGGGTGACTACGTCGAGGGCGCTTGCCGGCCGGCGGCCTCCAACGAGAAGTTCCCGGCCCTCATCCGCATCGACTCGGTGTGCGGGCTCGATCCCGAGCAGGCTCGCAACCGGGCGAAGCTCGAGGACCTCACCCCGCTGTTCCCCGACGAGAAGTTGAAGTTGGAGATGCCGGGGGCGGCCGAGGTGACGACGCGCATCATCGACCTGTTGTCCCCCATAGGCAAGGGACAGCGGGGCATGATCGTGTCGCCTCCCAAGGCGGGCAAGACCACGATCCTGAAGCAGATCGCCCACGCCATCGAGGCCAACAACCCCGAGGTGCACCTCATCGTGCTCTTGGTGGAGGAGCGCCCCGAGGAGGTGACCGACATGCGCCGGTCGGTCAAGGGCGAGGTGGTGGCCTCCACCTTCGACCGTCCCTCCGACGAGCACACCGCCATCTCGGAGCTCACCATCGAGCGGGCCAAGCGCCTGGTCGAGCTGGGCCAGGACGTGGTGATCGTCCTCGACGGCATCACCCGTCTCTCCCGGGCCTACAACCTGGCTCAGCCGGCCACCGGACGGATCATGTCCGGTGGCGTCGACTCGGGGGCGTTGTACCCGCCGCGCAAGTTCTTCGGGGCGGCCCGCAACGTCGAGGAGGGGGGTTCCCTCACCATCCTGGCCACCGCCCTGGTCGAGACCGGCTCCAAGATGGACGAGGTGATCTTCGAGGAGTTCAAGGGCACGGGCAACATGGAGCTGCGCCTCGACCGCCGCCTGGCCGAGCGCCGCCTCTATCCCGCCATCGACGTCAACGCCAGCTCCACCCGTCACGAGGAGCTGCTGTTCGAGCGGGGCCAGCTGCAGCAGGTGTGGAAGCTGCGCCGGGTCTTGAACGCCCTGGCCGCCGACGGCAGTGCCGCTCCCGGCCTGGAGCTGCTCATCGACAAGATCCGCAACACCAAGTCCAACGACGAGTTCCTGGCCGAGATCGCCAAGGGCCCGGCCGTCTGAGCCGGCGCCTAGACTGGAGAGGCAATGAAGGCCGACATCCACCCCAAGTACATCGAGGCGGCGGTGCGCTGCAGCTGCGGCAACACCTTCACCACCCGCTCCACCAAGTCCGACCTCCACGTCGAGCTGTGCAACGAGTGCCACCCCTTCTTCACCGGCAAGCAGAAGCTGGTCGACTCCGGTGGCCGGGTGGAGCGCTTCCAGCGCCGCTACGGCCAGCGCGGCACACGCTCGCGGGCCAAGCGCGCCTGATCCCGGCGGCCGGCGACCCGCCGGTCTGTACCCTCTAGGGCGTGGACGCCGGGCGCCTTCAGGCCTGGGAGGACGAGCAGCAGAAGGTCCTGGCGCAGCTCGCCGACCCAGAGGTGGTGTCCGACCCGGCGCGCCTGCGGCAGGTGTCGCGCCGGCACAAGGAGCTCGAGAGTCTCATCGACGCCGGGCGCCGCCTGGAGCGGGCCGAGGACGACGTCGGGGTGGCCCGCCAGATGTTGGCCGAGGCCGAGGCGCCCGAACGGGAGCTGGTGCGCGTGGAGCTGGAGCAGGCCGAGGCGGCCCGGGCCGAGCTCGAGGAACAGTTGCGGGCCCTGTTGGTGCCGAGCGATCCCAGCGACGGGCGGGACGTGATCGTCGAGATCCGGGGGGCCGAAGGGGGGGAGGAGGCCAACCTCTTCGCCCGTGACCTGTTCGAGATGTACCGGCGCTACGCCGAGCAGCACTCCTGGCGGCTCGAGGTGCTGTCCTCCAGTCCCTCCGAGCGCGACGGGCTCAACGAGGTCACCTTGCTGTTGAAGGGCGCCGACGCCTGGCAGCGCATGAAGCACGAGGGCGGCACCCACCGCGTCCAGCGGGTGCCGGTCACCGAGTCCCAGGGACGGGTGCACACCTCGGCGGCCACCGTCACCGTGCTCCCCGAAGCCGACGAGGTCGAGGTGCACATCGACCCCGATCGCGATCTGAAGGTGGACGTTTTTCGCTCCACCGGCCCCGGCGGCCAGTCGGTCAACACCACCGACTCGGCTGTGCGCATCACCCACCTGCCCACCGGGATGGTGGTCTCCATGCAGGACGAGAAGAGCCAGATCCAGAACCGGGCCCGGGCCCTGCAGGTCCTGCGGGCCCGGCTGCGCAAGCTCGAGGAGGACCGCCAGGCCGCCGCCCAGTCCGAGCTCCGGCGCAGCCAGGTGGGCGGGGGTGGACGCTCCGAGAAGGTGCGCACCTACAACTACAAGGAGAACCGCGTCACCGATCACCGGGTCAAGCTCACCTTGCACAAGCTCGACCGCGTGCTGGCCGGTGACCTCGACGAGATCGTCGACGCCCTGCTGGTCGACGAACGCGAACGCCAGCTTCGCCAGGCGGCCGACGGCGCCGACGGGGACCGGTGACCGTCGCCGCCCCCGGCACCGTGACCGCCGGGGCGCTCGTGGCCGAGCTGTCGCGGTCGCTCGGTCGGTCCGACGCCCGGTGGCTCGTGGCCCACGTCACGGGCATGTCGGGCGCCCAGCTCCGTGGCGGACTGGAGGACGTGGTCCCCTCGGCGGCGGTCGCCCAGGCTCGCGGGCTGGCGGCCCGGTGCCGGGCCGGTGAGCCCGTGCAGTACGTGATCGGGCGGTGGGACTTTCGCCAGGTCGAGCTGGAGCTCGACAGGCGGGTGCTCATCCCCAGGCCGGAGACCGAGCAGGTGACCGATGTGGCCCTGCAGCTCCTGTGCGCCCTGGACACGGGCCGCCGCCGGCCGGTGGTGGCCGACCTGGGCACGGGGTCGGGCGCCATCGCCCTGTCCCTGGCCGTGGAGTCGCCGGTGGCGCTCGAGGTGTGGGCCACCGACGTCTCCGACGAGGCCCTGGCCGTGGCCGGGGGCAACCTCGAAGCGGTGCGGGCCCGGGTGGCGCCCCGGTCCGAGGTGCACCTCGCCGCCGGGTCCTGGTACGGCGCCCTGCCCGCCCGGCTCCGGGGCCAGGTGGACCTGGTGGTCTCCAACCCCCCCTACGTGGCCCGCCCACAGTGGGAAGAGCTCGATGGGACGGTGCGCGACCACGAGCCCTATGGGGCGCTCGTCCCCGGCGAACGGGGGACCGAGGCCATCGAGGTGGTGGTGGGCGGGTCGCCGGGCTGGTTGGCTCCGGGCGGGGCGCTCGTGGTGGAGATCGGAGCGGACCAGGGGCCCCGGGCCGGCGACGCCGCCTCTTCGGCCGGGCTGGTCGACGTGGTCGTGCGCCCCGACCTGGCTGGGCGCGACCGCATCCTGGTGGCCCGCCGGCCGAGGTGAGCCCGGCGACCGACCTCGCTGGCGCGGCGCTGGCTCTCCGGGCCGGCCAGGTGGTGGCCATCCCCACCGACACCGTGTACGGACTGGCCGTGGACCCTCGTCGTCCCGAAGCCACGGCCACCCTCTTCGCCCTGAAGGGGCGGCCGGCCGACGTGGCCGTCGCCGTCCTGGTGGCCGACCTCGACCAGGCCCACGCCCTGGCCGCGCACCAGGGAGGGGCGGGACTGTCCCCTCGGGCCACGGCGTTGGCCGGGCGCTTCTGGCCGGGGGCGCTGACCATGGTCGTGCACCGTCGGGCCGGGCTCGACTGGGAACTCGGCGGCGACCAGGGCACCATCGGCCTGCGCTGTCCCGCCCACGACGTGGTGCGCCGACTGTGCGCCGCCGTCGGGCCTCTGGCCACCACCAGCGCCAACCGCCACGGCCAGGCTCCCCTGAGCACGGCCCAGGAGGTGGGCGCATCCTTTGCCGGGACCGGCCTGGTGGTGGTCGACGGCGGACGATGCCAGGGGGTGCCCTCCACCGTGGTCGATCTCACCGCCGAGCCCATGCGCTGCCTGCGCGCCGGCGCCGTCAGCTGGGAGGAGGTGTGCTCCGGCTAGCGCCACGGGCGCTGTGCGCAGGTGCCATAGGCTGGGCTCATGCGCATCGCCGTGGGCGCGGACCACGCCGGCTACGGCCTCAAGCAGCTGCTCTCCGACCACCTGCGCACCCTCGGGCACGCGGTGAGCGACCTCGGCACCGACTCCGAGACGCCGGTCGACTACCCCGAATTCGGCGCGGCGGTGGGCCGGGCGGTGGTGGCGGGGGCGGCCGAGCTGGGGTTGTGCGTGTGCGGCACGGGCATCGGTATCGCCATGGCCGCCAACAAGGTCCCCGGGGTGCGCGCCGCCGTCGTCCACGACGTCACCACCGCCCGCCTGGCGCGCGCCCACAACCACGCCAACGTCGTGTGCCTGGGCGGGCGCATCCTGGGCGAGCAGGTGGCCAAGGACGCCCTCGACACCTTTCTCTCCACCGCGCCCGAAGGCGGGCGCCACGACCGGCGGGTGGCGGAGCTCGCCGGGTTGGAGGAGGCGGCCACGGCGGCGGGGGCCCGGCCATGAGGCGGTCGGGGACTCCCTTCGACGCCTGGTTGGCCGACGACCCCGAGGTGGCCGACCTGGTGGGCCAGGAGGCCGACCGTCAGTCGACCACCCTGCAGCTCATCGCCTCGGAGAACTTCACCTCGCCCGCCGTGCTGGCGGCGGTGGGGTCGGTGCTCACCAACAAGTACTCCGAGGGCTATCCGGGCCGGCGCTACTACGGCGGCAACCGCGTCATCGACGAGGTGGAGGAGCTGGCCCGCCGGCGCGCCTGCGCCCTGTTCGGGGCCGAGCACGCCAACGTGCAGCCGCACGCCGGGGCCAACGCCAACCTGGCCGCGTACCAGGCGCTGCTCCAACCGGGCGACACCGTGCTGGCCATGCGCCTCGACCAGGGCGGCCACCTGACCCACGGGTCGCCGGCCAGCATCACCAGCCATATCTGGCGGTTCGTGGCCTACGGGCTCACCCCGGCCTCCGACGACCCCGAGGCCCCGGGCGAGGTGATCGACTTCGACCAGGTGGCGGCGCTGGCCAAGACCGAGCGGCCCAAGCTGATCGTGGCCGGTGCCACCGCCTATCCCCGGGTGATCGACCCCGAGCCCTTCCGGGAGATCGCCGACTCGGTCGGGGCCCTGCTCATGTTCGACCTGGCCCATCCGGCCGGGCTGGTGGCCGGCGGCGCCCACCCCTCCCCGGTGGGCATCGCCGACGTGGTCACCCTCACCACCCACAAGACCCTGCGCGGGCCACGCGGCGGCGCCATCCTGTGCCGGGCCGACCTGGCCAAGGCCATCGACTCGGCCGTCTTCCCCGGGCTGCAGGGCGGTCCCCTCGAGCACGTCGTGGCCGGCAAGGCGGTCTGCTTCGCCGAGGCCATGACCCCCGCCTTCCGGGCCTATGCCGCCGCCGTGGTGGACAACACCCGGGCCCTGGCCGCCGGGCTGGCCGCCGAGGGCATCCGCCTGGTGTCGGGCGGCACCGACAACCACCTCGTGCTGGTGGACCTGCGCCCCTTCGACGCCGAGCTCACCGGCAAGGAGGCCCAGGAGGTCCTCGACCGCTCCGGCATCACCCTGAACCGCAACACCATCCCCGACGACCCCCGCTCCGCCTTCGTCACCTCGGGGCTGCGCCTGGGCGCCGCCGCCGAGACGACGGCCGGCATGGGCCCCGGCGAGATGGCCCGCATCGCTGCGCTCATCGCCCGGTGCCTGCGCAGTCGCGCCGAGGAGGAGGCGCTCGGTGCCGTGCGCCGGGAGGTGGCCGAGCTGTGCGCCGCCTTCCCGCCCTATCCCATGCTGGTCTCGGGGGCGACCGGCACCGAGAGGGGCTGAGGGCCGTGGCCCCGCTCGGGGCCTACGCCGTCGTCGCCGCCGTCTCCGCGGTGGTGACCTTCGCGCTGGTCTTCCCCATCCGCCGCCTGGCCACCCGGTTCGGCTTCGTGGTCGAGCCCGACGAGCGGCGCGTCCACCAGCGCACCACACCGCTCGGGGGCGGGGTGGCCATGTTCCTCGCCTTCCTGCTGGCCATGGCGGTGGCCGCCGGGATGCCCTCGTTGCGCCCGGTGTTCGCCGGGTCGTCCGAGCCGCTGGGGCTCGTGCTGGGGGCGGCCGTGATCTTCGCCGTGGGGACGATCGACGACTACCGCGACATGTCGGCCCCGGCCAAGGTGGCCGGCCAAGTGCTGGCGGCCATGGTCCTCGTGTACATGGGCGTGACCATGTTCCAGTTCAAGATCCCCTTCGTCGGGTTCCTCGTGCTCTCCTCCCAGATGACGCCGCTTCTCACCGCTCTGTGGGTGGTGGTCATCACCAACGCCGTGAACCTGATCGACGGGCTCGACGGCCTGGCCGCCGGGGTGGTGGCCATCGCCGCCGGCGCCCTGGCCGTCTACGGTCTGCGCCTGGTCGACCTGGGCGTGCTCCCGAGCGACAACATCGGGCCGCTCATCGCCGTGATCACCTGCGGGGTGTGCCTGGGCTTCCTGCCCCACAACTTCCACGTGGCCAAAGCGTTCATGGGCGACGGCGGCGCCCTGTTCCTGGGACTGCTCATGGCCGCCGCCACCATGGTCATCGGGGGCCGCACGCCCGAGTACAGCGGGCAGTCCTACTTCTTCTTCGCCCCTTTGTTCATCCCCCTCTTCATCCTGGGCGTGCCCATCGCCGACATGGCCTTCGCCTTCGTGCGGCGCACGGCCCGGGGCCTGAACTTCGCCCACGCCGACAAGGACCATCTGCATCACCGGCTGCTTCGTTTGGGCCATGGGCCGCGCCGCACGGTGGTGATCCTGTGGGCGTGGACGGCGGTGCTGTCCGGGTTCGTCCTGTACCCGCTCTTCGGCGGGTCGGGCAACAGCGTCATCCCCTTCTTGGTGGTGGCCGCCGGGCTGGCGCTCTACACCCTGTTCCACCCCGACCTGCGCAGGACCGCCATCACCGGTGAGGACCGCCAGCGGTCACAGGTCGCCGCGGCCGCCGCCACCGCCGCCGACGCCGCCGACAGTGGGACCCCCGATGGTGGAAGCCCCGGCGGTGACACCGAGTTCGTGCACGACACCGGAGCCGTTTCCGACGACGCCGGCACTGTCGCCGACGGCCACCGCGGCGAGCGGCGCGGCGCCGAGCAGGTCGGTGCCGGCATCGTCCATCTGGCCGCGTCGGCCGGCCCGGGGAGCGACGACGGCCGACTGCGTCATCCCTCCAGGGTGTCGTCGGTGGTGCCCGGCGCGGATGGCGCGGTCCGTCGCCGTCCGTTCATCGCCGTCGGCCACTCCTCGAACCGGCGGTTGGTGGCTCGCTACCGAGACGGCGACGAGCCGCTGCGGCCGGCCAGGGGCGACGAGGACGGCGGTGGCTGGCCCGGCCCCGGGAAACGGAGGCCGTGGACCTGAGCGGGAGGCTCCCCGGCCGTTTTCGCGGGCCGGTGGCACCACCTGCAGTTGGGGATTGGTCGTTTTGACCTTGACAAGGGCCGGATGGGACCATGTCGGCCGTGCAGTGCCGCCTTTCGCCGAATCTGCTGCTCGCCGGCCTGGCCGCTCCGGCGTCCAGCCGGAAGCGGTGCACCGGCTGATCAATTCCCCGCCGGCCGTGCACAGGCTAGAGGTCGAGACGAA
>JASHZK010000266.1 GCA_030042575.1 Acidimicrobiales bacterium | reverse complement strand
CGCTCGCCTTCACGCTCAAGGTGGTGGCCGTGCCGCGGATCATGCTCCGCCTGTTGCGAGAGGAACGCGTCGACCTGGTCGGGAGCCACCGACTCGGCATCGCCTCCATGATCCTCCTCGGGCTGGTGGCCGCCGCCGTCGGCTTCTTCGTCGTGGGCAGCCTCCCCGTCCACTCCCGGACGCTGCCTGCTCCCACGCTGGGGCTGGCGGCGGCGGTGATCCTCGTCGCCTTCCTCCTGGTGATCCTGCGTTCCGACGTCGTCTCCCAAGCCGTCGGGTTCTTCTCGCTGGAGAACGGGGTGTCACTGGCGAGCGTCGTCCTGGCCGCCGGACTCCCGCTCATCTTGGAGGTGGCCTTCCTGTTCGACCTGCTCGTCGCCGTGGTCGTGTTCGGTGTCCTGATCCGCGTCCACCACGGCCGGACCCAGACCCTGTCCACCGAAGTGCTCGATCGGCTGCGGGGCTGAAGTGGGCTGGGACCTGCTCGTGCTCCTGGCCGTGCCGCCGGTCGCCAGCCTGCTCTCGTGGTGGGCTCCGGTCCGAGTGGGCCAGAGTCTGACCCTGGCCAGCAGCGCCGTCACGTTCGTCATGGCCGTGGCGCTGGTGCCGGCGTCGACGACGACGGCGCTGTCGGGCTGGCTCCGGGTCGACTCGTTGTCCGTCGTCTTCTTGCTGGCGGTGACCTTCCTCTACTTCTCCACCGCCGTGTTCGCCGTCGGCTACGTCCGGGCCGAGGAGGGGACGCGCTATCGCCGGCGTTTCTTCGCCGGGCTGAACGTCTTCGCCTGGGCCATGGTCATGGCTCCCCTCGTGAACGGTCTGGCCTTGCTGTGGGTGGCCGTGGAGGTGACCACTATCGTCTCGGCACTGCTCGTGGCCATCGACGACACCGACGGGGCGGCCGAGGCCGCCTGGAAGTACGTGATCATCGCCTCGATGGGACTGGGCATCGCCCTGTTCGCCACCGTCGTCATGTACTACGCCGGTTCCACGGTGCTCGGGGGGTCCTACGAGCTCTTCTACCCCAAGCTCTTGAGCGCCGCCGGCCACCTCCCGCCCCAGATGGTCCGCCTTGCCTTCGTCCTGGCCGTGCTGGGCTACGGGACGAAGATGGGGCTGGTCCCGGTCCACACCTGGCTGCCTGACGCCCACTCGGAGGCGCCCACTCCGGTGTCAGCCATGCTCTCCGGATCGCTTCTGGCCGTGAGCTTCTACGCCATCTTGCGCTTCTACCAGGTCGCCGTGGGCGCCATCGGTCCGGTGTTCCCCCGCAACGTCATGCTCGGCTTCGGCTTGGCCTCACTGGGGCTGGCCGCGCTGTACCTGGCCAACCAGCGAGACCTCAAACGCCTCTTCGCCTATTCGAGCATCGAGCACATGGGCGTCGTCGCCATCGGCATGAGCTTCTCCGCCCCGATCGCCGTCGTGGGGGTGTTGCTCCACGTGCTGGCCCACGCCGCGGCCAAGGGCACGGCCTTCTTCGGTGCCGGCAGCGCCATACGCAAGTTCGGCACCAAGGAGATCGGGCGGATGCGAGGTGGGATCGGGCTGCTGCCCTGGAGCGGTCCCATGCTGGTCCTGGCCGTGCTCGGGCTCTGCGCCATGCCGCCTTTCGGCATCTTCCGAAGCGAGTTCCTGATCGTTTCCGGAGGGCTGTCGGACCCGCGCGACGCCGTGGTCGCCGTGCTCGTGGTCCTCGTCACCCTGGGGACCTTCGGCCTCACGTGGTTCGCCGGACAGGCCATGTTGGGAACGGCGCCCGAGGGCGCCGTCCGGGGGGAGACGAGCCGCTGGATCGTGATGGCCATGCTCCTCGGCCTGGTGGCCCTGGCCGTCCTCGGTGTCCATCCCCCCGGCCAGCTGTCGGACCTCCTCACTCGGGCCGCCCGGGAGCTGCGGTGACGGGCGCCGCCCTCACCGTGCGGATGGCTCCGCAAGAGCTGGCCGAGGCGGTCGCTCAGGAGGTCCGGTCCGGCCGGCGCTTCGTCGCTCTTGTGGCCACGGCCGCCGACGACGGCTCCACGGCGCTCCAGGCGGTCCTGGCCTCCGACCGGGACCTCACGGTTCTCGCCTGCCAACTTCCCCCCGGCGTCCGCTCGTACCCGGCCCTCACCCCGCTGGTGGCGGCGGCGGCGTGGTACGAGCGGGAGATCCACGACCTGTTCGGCCTGGTGCCGAGCGGTCATCGTCGCCTCGACCCCCTGGTGCTGCCCCGGTCGGGTGAGGATCTGCCCCGGCCTGGCGCACGGAGGGGGCCGGTCTCGGTCGAGCTCGACGTGACCGGTCTCCCCGCCCACGTCGTCGGACAGGGCGTCTTCACCATCCCCTATGGGCCCGTGCGCTCAGGTGTCTTCGAGGCCGTCGAGTACCTGGTAGAGACGGTGGGCGAGGAGATCCCGCACCTCCGCACGCGGGTGTACCACAAGCACCGGGGGATCGAACGGCGGTTCCAGGACCTGGAGCCGGCCGATGCGGTGCTGCTGGCCGAGCGTGTCGAGGGCACCGCCACCGTCGCTCACGCCCTCGCCTTCTCCCAGGCGCTCGAGCAACTGGCCGACATCTCCGTTCCTCGCCCCGCGGCGCTGCTGCGGGTCGCACATGCCGAGCTGGAGCGGATCGCCACCCATCTCGACTCGGTCATCCGCCACACCGAGGGCGCCGGTCAGGCGGTGGCCAATGCCCGCCTGCACGTGCACAAGGAGCGGCTCATGCGACTCCGGGCGAGACTGTGCGGCCATCGCTTCGGTCGCGGGGTGGTCGTCCCCGGAGGGGTGTCGGGCCCACCGCGTCTGGCCCCGAGCGAGGCGAACGGAGAGCTCGGCGCCCTGCAGGGAGCCCTGCGCGCCGACCTCCACGCCTTGATGACGACCCCGTCCTTCTTGGACCGCCTGCGGGGAACGGGCGCCGTTCCGACCCAGGTGGCCACGGACCACGGGGCCGTCGGTCCGGTGGGCCGTGGGTCCGGCCTCCCCGGCGACGTCCGCGCCGACCGCCCCTACGGCGCCTACGGCCACCTCGGCTTCGAGGTGGCCACCGGTCATCGGGAGGGGGACGCCCTGGCCCGCCAGCGCGTCCGCCTGGACGAGATCGGACAGGCCCTTCATCTCGTGCGCCAGGCCCTGGACGAACTCGACGAGACGTCGGACGACGAATGGCGACGGCCCACACCGGTTGTGGACGGCAGCGTGCTCAGTTCCGTGGAGGCGCCCCAGGGCGAGCTGCTCTACCTCGTCGAGGTCACCGAGGGACGGCTCACGAGGGTGAAGCCTCGCACCGCCTCGTTCCACAATTTGGCGATCTTCCACGAAGCGTTCCGGGGCGACATCTTCACCGATTTCGTCTTCATCGAGGCCAGCTTCGGCCTTTCCATGGCGGGGGTCTCGGGCTGATGCCGTGGGTGCTGCGAGGACTGCGCGACGGCGTCGTCACGACCCGTTATCCCCGGCGTCCAGACGGCTACGGCGCCTTGTTCGACGGGGCGATCACCGTGCTCTCGCCGGCACCGGCCGTGGACCGACAGACCGGTGGTGACCCCGAGATACCGGCAGGACTGTGCCCGACGGGGGCGATCTTCGTGGACGACGACTCGGCCCAGACGGTGCGCGTCGACCGGGGACGCTGCATCTTGTGCGGCCGCTGTGTCGAAGGTCGACCTGACCTCTTCGCCTTCGTGCCCGACACCGAGACGGCCGGCCTGACCCGAACAGCACTGGTGGTACCGCCGAGCCCGGGAACCGAGGAGGAGACCCGTGCCGTCCGGTCCGAGCTCGCCCGCCGCGTGCGTGGTCTGCGCCGCTCCATCCACATCCGTCATGTCGACGGCGGATCCGACGGCGCCGAGGAGGCCGAGATCTCGGCGCTCACCGGACCGATCTACGACATACAGCGCTTGGGCATGTTCTTCACCGCCAGCCCGCGCCATGCCGACATCCTCCTCGTCACCGGGGTGGGCACGGCCGGGATGACCGAGGAGCTGCGACGGACCTTGGAGGCGATGCCCGACCCGAAGGTCCTCGTGGCCGCCGGCACCGACGCCGTCAGCGGCGGCCTGGTGGGGCCCACCTATGCGTCGCTGGGCGGGATCGGGGCGCTCGTCCCGCCCGACGTGTACGTCCCAGGGTCGCCCCCGAGCCCCTTCAGCCTCCTCCATGGCCTGCTTTTGGCGCTGGGACTGCTCCCGGACGATCGGAGGACGAGATGAACGGCGTCCTCCTGATCGCCGCCTTGGCGGTCTGGGCCGCCGGAGCCGGCGTCGACCTGCTCGTGGGGGCGCGACGGCGATGGGGGCGCCTGGCTCCATATGGGGCGGGTGCCGTCGGTAGCGCCCTGGTGTGCGCCGTGGGGGTGAGAAGCGTCCTCGGCGCCCGGCACGTCTTCGATCTGGGCACGACCCTCGCCGTGGACCACACCCTGGTCCAGCTCGATCCCCTGGCCGGGCTCTTTCTCACCCTCACCGGTGGTCTCGGCGTGGCCATATCGAGTTGCTTCGTCGCCTGGGCGCTTCCTCCCGACAGAGTACGGGGCCACGCCACAGCCGCCGCCTACCTGCTCGTCCTCGGTGCCGTCACGGTGATCGTGCTGGCGGCTGACGCCTTCACCTTCCTCTTCGCCTGGGAGGCGCTGACCCTCGGTTTCTACGCGCTCACCAGCATCCAGCGCCGACAGCCCGGGACGCGCCGAGCCAGCTGGCTCACCCTCGGCATCGGCAAGGTCGGCGGCGGCGCCCTGCTGATCGGCTTCCTGCTGCTGAGCGGGAAGGCTCACAGCACCTCGCTGTCGGCTTGGCACCACCTGGCGCACTCCCCCACCACCGACGCCGCCTTCGCTCTCGTCGTGGTCGGATGCGCGGCCAAGGTCGGGCTGGTTCCCTTCCACGTGTGGCTCCCCTCGGGGTACCCGGCCGCCCCCGGCCCGGCCCGGGCCGCCATGGCCGGCCTGGCCGCCAACGTCGGGTTCTACGGACTGTGGCGCTTCCTCGGGATCCTGGGTGCGCCACCACTGTGGCTGGCCGTGGCCGTGCTGGTGATCGGTGGCCTCACCGCTTTCGGAGGTATCGCCTTCGGGGCGGTACAGGGCCGGCTCAACCGGGTCGTCGCCTACTCGAGTGTCGAGAACGCCGGCCTCATCCTCGTCGGCTACGGCGTGGCACTCGCCGGGGAGGCGACGGGCCACCCGGGGGTGGCGGCGGTGGGGCTGCTGGCCGCCAGCCTCCAGATCCTGGCCCATGCAGTCGCCAAATCCGCCCTCTTCGGCGCCTCGGCCTTCGTGGAATCCGACTTCGGCACAGACGACCTCGAGACGCTGCGGGGGATCGGGCGCCGGCATCCCGTGAGCGGAGCGGCATTCGGCCTCGGCTCGCTCACCATGGCCGGACTGCCACCGACGATCGGCTTCGTGTCGGAATGGTTCATGCTCGAGGCACTGCTGCAGGAATTCCGCGTCCACCAGCTCGCCGTCCGCCTGTCGATGGCCTTCGCCGGTGCCCTGGTGGCGCTGAGCCTGGGCCTGGCCGCCCTGGCCTTCATCCGGCTCATCGGGCTCACCGTCCTCGGACGGTCGCCCGAGACGACGCACCCGCGTTCGGCCGACGACAGAAATCCCCTCGGCGTCCTCGGGCTCGGGCTGCTGGCCCTCCCCTGTCTGGCCCTGTCGGCGGCTGCTCCATGGGTGATCCGGTACCTGGGCCGGGGCCTGGCCGTCGTGCTCGGCGGACACACGGCGCTCTCGGCGCTGCGCTCGCCCTGGGTGCTCCAACCGGTATTCCCGGATTTCTCGATCCTGTCGCCGTCGTGGCTCTTCGTGGTCATGCCCATCGCCTTCGCCACGGTCACGTCGGCCACGGTGGTCTTGTCCCGCCGTGGCCTGCTGCGGGTACGACGGGTGCCGGCATGGCGCTCGGCCACGTCCGGAGTGGCCGGGGCCGACGAGTACAGCGCCTTCGGGTACGCCAACGTGCTCCGCCACGTGCTGTCGAACGTCCTGGGATCGCGCCGCAGCCTCGTCCACGTCGAACCCGAGGCAGACGAGGACCTCCACGGCCACGTGGCTGTGGAGACGATGGTGGTAGAGCCCGTGCTGGCCTACCTGTACCGCCCAGCCCGGGCCGTCTGGCTGTGGCTGGCCACGGGAACCAAACGCCTGCAGTCGGGACGACTCGACGCCTACGTCGGCTACATGCTCGTCGCCTTGTTGGTCCTCCTGGTGATCGTGGCGACGATGAGGTAGACCCGTGAAACCGATCCCGTGGTACGAAGGAAACGAGGCGACCGAGGGCCACGAGCGGGAGGTGCTCGGCTCCTACGAGTACAGCTGGCCGGCTGGGGACAGACGTCGGCGGGCCTGTGGCGACGCCAGGTGTCCGTGAACGCCCAGGGCGACCCTCCATCGCTTCCCCGGCAAGTGGAGCTGCTTTTGCTCCGGGCCTACGAGCTGGCCGACAGCGGGCTGAGCGGGATCAACGAAGCCGCAGAAGAGTTGGCCACGATGGCGGGCGAGGAGCTGGAGGTCATCTCGAGCGCCCGCCGGATCGTGATGGCCCGCCTCCGAGATCACCCCGACCACCCCACCCGACAGGTCTACTGGCTCATCCGCCGGGCCCTCGAGCTCGGCGACTGGCGGTGGCAATGGGAAGACACCAACCCGGTCCCATGAGCGGTCACGTGGCTCACCAGCTTGGACAAACGCGAGAGAACTGAGCCCGTCGCGTGTTCTGGTGCTTTCACTGTTACGCGCTGAACGACCAACCGAGAGGCCCGTGCGTAGTCTGCCACCAGCCCGTCGAACCCCCTGACGATCTCTCCCGTACGGACGGACTGGTCTGGGCGCTGAGGCATCCCGACGGCGACCGGGCGGTGACAGCAGCCAAGACCCTGGGGATGCTGCATGCACGAGAAGCGGTACCGGCGCTTCGAGTGGCGGCCGAGTTCGGACCCGACATCTACGTGCGCGCCGAGGCGCTGCGCAGCGTGATCAGGATCGTAGGCGCATCACCACTTCGGACCTGGCTGGAGGCACTGGCGGTGACGGCACCGTTCAACGTGCGAGACATCGCCCGCAGCGCCCTCGAAGGTCGGTCATGTTGAGCCACTGACCCGTCCCAAGAGCCTCGCGAGTGGAAGGCGCCGCACGGCCTCAGGGGCAAGACTCACCGAACCAGGGCAGGGACGATCCACCCCGCCCGCCCACTTCCCGTACCCTTGCATGGCAAGATACGTTCCGCTATCATGCTTCGCATGGCAGTGCCCGGGAGCCGCAGGAGCCAGCTCCTGCGGGGCGTCCTCGACCTGTGCCTCCTGGCCGTGATGGACGAAGGCGCCGCCTATGGCTACGAGATGACCAAGCGCCTCGCCGCTCGCGGCCTGTCGATCGTCGGTGAGGGCTCGATCTACCCGCTTCTGGGAAGACTCGAGCGCGACGGCCTGGTCGACACCCGCCGAGCCATCAGCAACGGGGGCCCGCCCCGCAAGTACTACAGCCTGTCGCGCCAGGGCAGGAAGGCCTTGGCAGCCGGCATCTCCGAGTGGCAGGCGACGCGGGAGGCCGTCGACTCCGTGTTGGGTCGGATCAAAGAAGAGGTGGGTTGATGCTCCGCTTCGTCGACGAGTGTCGCAAAGAGTGGAGGCGGCTCGGCGTCCCCGATGCGGTCGCAGGCGAGATGGCCGCCGACTTGGAGGCGGATCTGGCCGAGGCCCAAGCCGAAGGCGTGTCCCCGGAGGCGGTGCTCGGCAACGGCTTTTTCGACGCCCGGTCGTTTGCCGCGTCGTGGGCCTCGGCCCGGGGCGTCGTCCCCGGCGCCAAGCGACCCCAGGAAAGACCCCGCTGGTCTCGTTGGGCCCTCGTGCTCCTGGCCGCCGTGTCCTTCGTGGTCACGCTGGGGGGCTTGGCCGCCCTCGGCGGCGGCCGCCAGGCCTCTGTCGCCCGGGTGTCGATCGGCCACATCTCCGCCAGCCCATTCGGAGGCCCTCATGGGGTCTTCATCGGGCCGAACCTGCCCAGTCCCGTCGCCTTCTCCCACAGCGCGGTGTTCGCCGTCGTGGGGCTGCTCTTCGTGGCCGCAGGTCTCATCGGCTTGGCCTTGACGCTGTGGCTGTGGAGGCCGTGGGCCACCCGGCGCCGCCGGCGCGGTTTCGACGACAGCGTGGGGTTGCCGAGCTACCTCTGACCAGCCAAGCCGACTCACGAAAGAATCCAATGAGCTCCACAACCCTCGCTCCAGTGCTCGGCGACGCACCGGCCGGCCGTGACTGGGCCGTGGAGACCCACGGACTGACCAAGCGGTTCGGTGACAACGTCGCCGTCGACGGCGTGGAACTGCTCGTGCCCCGAGCCTGCGCCTTCGGTTACCTGGGCCCCAACGGTGCCGGCAAGACCACCCTCATCAGGGTCTTGTTGGGGCTGACGCACGCCGACGCCGGCACCATGTCCATGCTGGGCCACCGCCTTCCCAAGGAGCGGGCCAGGGCCCTGGCCAGGGTGGGCGCCATCGTCGACGAGCCCCGCTTCCACAGCCACCTGACGGGCAGGCAGAACCTGGAGATGCTGGCGAGCTCGCGTGAGCAGGCGGCGCGCCAACGCATCGGTCCGGCACTCGAGCGCGTGGGGCTGGCTCAGCGGGCCGACGACAAAGTGGCGAAGTACTCCATGGGTATGCGCCAGCGCCTCGGGGTGGCCGCCTGTCTCCTCGCCGATCCCGAGCTCCTGCTGCTCGACGAACCGATGAACGGGCTCGACCCCGCCGGCATACACGACATGAGGGAGATGATCACCGCCCTCGTCGGCGAGGGCAGGACGGTGGTGCTCTCCTCCCATCTCCTCGACGAGGTCGAGCGCACCTGTGACGCCGTGGCCATCGTCGACCGCGGCAAGGTCATTCGACAGGGACCGATCTCGGAGCTTTTGGCCGGCACGTCTGTGGTCCTGCAGATCGAGTGCTCGGAACCTGATCGGGCCCGGGGGCTCGTCGAACAGGCGGGGATGGGCGCGCAGATCACCGCCCAACCGGCGGGGCTGGACGTCACCCTGCCCTCGGGGACCGGACGAGCGGTGGTCGCCGAGATCAGCCGCCTCCTGGTGGAAAGTGGCATCGCCCTCTACCGCTTGCAGCCCGTGCAGGCGAGCCTCGAGTCGTGGTTCTTGCAGGTCACCAGCCGGTTGGGAGAGCCCGAATGACGACGGTCACCGACACATCGGCGCCGGTCGGCCCGTTGCGCAACCTGGCGGCGCCCCCCGACCACCGGGGCTCCTGGGTCCCCAACCGAGCCATGATCAGCGCCAAGTTCAAGGAACTGCGCAAGCGCCGGGGCCTCATGATCACGCTGGTCGTGGTGAACATCGGGATCCCGACAATCTTCCTCCTGGTGCGCCTGCTCACCCACGCCTTCGCTCCGAAGACCTATGGACCGGCCGGGGGCTACGACGTCTACACCGGCCTCGTCGCCGGGGTGATGTACACCTTCGGCTTCATCGTCGCCGCCACGCTGGGGGCCACGGCGGGATCCGCCGATCTCACCGAAGGGATGTTCCGCCACCATGTGATCACCGGCCGCTCCCGAACGGCGCTCTACCTCGCTCGCATCCCCGCCGGGTTGGCCATCGTGGCGCCCTTGGTGGCCATCGGCTTTGCCGTCGTCTGCGCCGTGTGCGTCTTTGCCGCTCCCACATCTTTCGAATACGACGGCGTGCACGTCCCCGTCGGGCTCTCCCGGGCCGGCCTCGAGGCCTTTGCCTCCCACCATCCCCAGGAGGTGATCAACAACTTCGCCATCGACTTCTCACCGGCGAACCCGCCGGTGAGTCCCTCCTGCGTGGGCGGAGGACCCGGAGGTGGGGTGATCATCCAGAAGAGCGGGGGGGCCGTGGGCCAGTCTGCCCCCCAGCCGGCCTCGCCCTGCACGCCGAGCGAACTCCGCGCCCAGGCCGTGCAGATCGCCCGGCAGAACTACACGGACTACAGCGGACAGTTCCTGTTTCCGCCCACCTCGCTCATGGTGAGGACCGGGCTCTGGCTCGAGCTCGAGGCGGTCATCGGACTCGTCGTGGGCCTGGGCCTGGCGTCCCTGATGGGACAGCGGACCGTACCGGTGATCCTCATGATCGTGCTCGAGATCATCCTGACCCCGATCTTCTCCGTGCACGTGATCGCCCATCTGATCAACCTCGAACGCGCCGTGGTCGGCCTGGCCATGGCTCATATCGAGCCGGGGGGGCTCCCGCTGCCGTTCAGTGGGGGCCCGGGCATGCGCCAACTCGTCCCCGAACCGCGATTCGTGAGCGTGATCGTCATCGTGGCCTGGCTCGTGGGCTGGACGGTGCTGGGCGCCTGGCGGATGACGACGAGAGACGCATGAGCGATCGCCGCCGTCCACAGGCGCTCCCACCTTGGTGAGCGGCAATACCTGATCAGCGGAAATGAAGGTCAAGCTCGTTGGCGTAGCGCCTGCCGAGCGCGGCTGCGTGTTCTTCCAGCCAGGTCGACAACGGCGTCGCTCCGGTCGCCGGGGCGAGCGAGTCGGCCAGTCCGCCCGCCATCGACCGGTACTCGTCGGCGGTCAAAAGGACGTCGTGCATGACCGCCCCCAGCGCCCTCGACATGAGGAGCAGCGCCGGTCCCGGCACCCGGACGATGCGGGCACGGCTGCCCACGGCGTCACGGATCTGGCCCACCAAGTCGACGAAGGTCGGGCGTTCGGGCCCGACGGCGTCCACCACGCGGTCCTCGGGCCAGGTGGAGGCCTCCACCGCGAGACCAGCGAGGTCTTCCACGTGGATGGGGCGGACGCGATAGCCGCCGTCTCCTCCGACGGCGAAGAGCGGCAGCCGGCGGAGCAGCCAGGCGATGTTGTTGAGCAAGACGCCCCGCTCGTCGAAGAGCACGGAGGGTCGGAGCACGGCGTAGGAGAGCCCCGACTCGGCCAGTGCCCGCTCCACCAGGGCCTTGCCCCGGAAGTACGGATAGGGCGACGATGCGCACGGGTGGAGGATCGAGACGTGCACGATCTTCTGCACTCCCGCCCGGCAGGCAGCCGAGAACAGGGTGCGGGAGTTCTCCACGGCCAGGGCGTGATCGACCGACCCACGGGCGAGACGGACCCAATAGGTGTTGTAGAGCGTGTTCACGCCCTGGAGGGCGGCGGCCAGCCGGGCCGGTTCGTCGAAGTCGAGGCCGAAGACCTCGATGTCCGGCTGATGGCCCCGGCGCCCGGGGTGGCCGGTCAACGTTCGCACTTGGCGGCCCGCCTGGAGCAGCCGACGAGCGATCACGCTGCCGGAATAGCTGAAGGCGCCGGTGACGGCGTCGAGGCCGGAGTCGCCCGCTGACGGGCGGGGCCTGGGCGCCTTGGACAGGAGGGTCTTCTCGGTCATGGCAGTTCCTCGTGCTGTTTCGTGACGAGCAGGTCCATGAACGGCGCCAGGCGCAGGGCACGGTCGAAGACAGCGAGCGCCGGCCCCCGGTCGCCGTCGAGATGAGACAGCAGCTCCAGACCCAGATAGAGCGCCACCACGGCGTGGGCGACCTCTGCCGGCTCGACGGCCCGGAGCACAGGCGCATCGCCGAAGGCCGAGTGGAGCGCCGAGGCGGCGAACTCGCTCCAGGGGTCGATCCGTGCCTTCACGGCCGCCCCCAACCCCGGCGTCGACGACGCTCCGGCGATCATCTCCACCAACACGGCGGCGTCTCCCGAGTCGAGGTCTTCGCTGAAGATGCGGGCGGCGAGCTCGACGAGCTCGCTGGCCCGGTGCACCGAGGCCAAGGCCGACTCATAGCGCTCTCGGCGTCGAGCACTGACCTCATCGAGCGCGGCCAAGAGCAGATCCACGACCGAACCGAAGTGGTAGAAGACGAGCCCCTGGTTGCAGCCGGCCCGGCCGGCGATCGTCCGGGCCGTGGCCCCGGCGAAGCCTTCGCTCCGCAGAACGTCGAGCGCCGCCTCCACCAGGGCTCTGCGGGTGTCGGCCGAACGCTCGTCAGGCCGCCGGGCGCTTCCGGTCCTGACCATCCCGTACTCCTCGGGTAATTATACAGACGCTTTAATCGCCTGCTCAAACCCTAACAGGGAGGGTGCTGGCCGGCAAGCTGCGCTCCTCGGGTCGTCAGCGGCGCTGCGGGCCTCGTAGCACGACCGGTTGTCCACGCACGGGCACCTCGACCTCGAGGTCTTCGGCCCGGGTGCGGATCACGACCTCGTCGGCCAGGGGACCCTCGGCCCACCACCGTGAGGGCTCCTCGATGGTGGTGACCCGGAACGTCGTGCGGGCCCGAGGGCCCGAGCCGATGCCCACGGGGGTGACGGTGAGCGACGACAGGGTGGGATCCCAGCGCGCTTGGCTCAGCGCCACGGCGGGGAAGTCCACACCGACGACCGTTGGCTCCTTGAACCGCTGGCCGGGACCCACGTTGGCCAGCCTCCACCACGCGCCCTCCGAGGCCACTTGGGCGGCGGCCATCGTCCCGTTGTACTGACCGCGCGGATGTGGCTCGTCGAGCTGGAATCCCCACGTGAATTCACCCCGGCTCGCGTCCCAGGTCGGCTCGCAGGTCTCTTCGATCGCCGCCGCCAGCGGTTCGACGTACCAGTCGAGGGCCCACTCCTTGGCCAGCCAGAGATTCAGGGCGGAGAAGCGGTTGGGTGCCGCGCTGACGGCGCCGGTGTTCTCCCACGTTCCCGTCTGGGTCTGGCCCGCCCGGAACAGGCGCTGTGCGTCGTCGGGCACCTGGGGCGCCAGGTAGACGGAGGGGATCCAGCCCAGCATCACGGGCACCTCGTGGTGAACGTCGAGGACGGGGTCGTAGTAGAAGGTGACCATGGTGGGCAGCTCGGCCCCGTCGAGGTGGAGGTACTCGGCCCGGCACGTGTCGCGCCACCAGCTGCGAAAGACCTCGTGGTATTCGGTACCTCGCAAGAGGTCGTGCAGCTTGAGGCCGAGGCCGGCCCCGGCCAGGCAGAACGGCCACACCTTGGTGTTCTCGCAGTGGCACCCCGCCGGAGCTTCGCTCCACTGCCGGTGCAGGTGTTCGGCGATGGCCGAGTGGAACCACGTGAACGTGTTGTCGCCGTCACGGATCATGGCGAAGGGCCGGTTCCACCGCTCGTCGCCGGTGGTGCGAAGGTGCAGTCCCAGCATGACCAGGAAAAACCCCTTGAAGAAGAGGTTGCCGGTGGCCCCGATGGGATCCATCTGGAGCCCCCACGGCTCGATGCCGTTGGCCGTCCAGCCCGGCACGTCGTAGTCCCCCCACAACTGCTCGGGGATGAGGAAGCGATACAGGTCCGGGTACCGGGCGCGCTCGGGGTCGTGGCCGATCTGGGTCAGCCAGTCCTTGGCCGCCCACCAGCCTGTGTGCCGGAAGATGAGCTCGTCGAGGACACGGCCGTAGACCTCGCGCCAGGCCGGGGTGATGTCGGCCATCATGGCCACGGCGTAACTCGAGTCGATGAGGTCGAAGCGATGCCAACACAACATGGGGGGGTCGCTGATCGTGTCCCAGTGCTCGTGCGGACGGCCGTCACGGTCCCAGCTGTCGGGGGTCGTGGCCTTGCGGTAGAGGTAGCGCAACCAGCCCAGGTCGCGATCGGTGAGGCGGCTGGAGGCGATGCTCGTGGTCGAAGACATTGGCCCGTTTCCTCGCCTCGTCGGTCAAAGACGCCCTTGGAGCCCGGCGACGTTTTGAGCCGTCGAGGATACTTGGGCGAGATGGACGCCGACGTCGACGGGCAGAGTGTCGGCCCTGTTGTCGTAGCCGGTGCCGAGCTGGCCGCTGCGGTTGTCGCCCCACGCCCATAAGCGTCCGGCCTGGTCGATGGCATAGCTGGCGGAGCCGCCGGAGCTCACCTTGTGGAAGCTGATGCCCTTCGGGACGTGCACCTGGACAGGGACGTCCGAATTGGCTCGGGTGCCGATTCCGAGCTGGCCCCTTTCGTTGTTTCCCCAGGCCCAGACGGATCCGTCCTTCAAGATGGCGACCGTCTGTCCGTTCTTGGCCCCGCTTCCGCCTTGGAACACCTGGGTGACCGGGCTGGGAAGGGCGACCTCGACCGGCACGGCACTGTTGGCCGTGGAATCGTCGCCCAATTGGCCAGCCGCGTTGTACCCCCAGTCGTAGTAGTCGCCGTTGGCCAGCAGCGCTCCCGATCCTTCCCACGACGACGTGAGGGTGGTGACCTCGATCCGATTCGGCAGCCCGGTCACGGCCACGGGCGTGGTGGTGGAGGTGGTCGATCCGGTGCCGAGCTCGCCGGCGTCGCCGCTCCCGCAGGCGTAGACGGTGCCATGGGAGTCGAAAAGGGCATGGGTTCGGGCACCGGTCGCCAGGGTGACATCGAACAGCGGAAGCTGCCGCGGGCGGTTCTCGATGAGGCCGGTCCCGCACAGGTCGCCGTCGGCATCGAGGCCCCAGCCCCAAGCACGGCCGGCCGAATCGACGGCCAGGCCGGCGTCGAAAGGCATCGGATCGGCAAGCGTGGTGATCTCGACCCCGGCCGGGAAGTCGACCTTGACCGCCTCGGTCTCATATGGCGTCACGTGCCCGTCGCCCAGCTCGCCGTAGCTGTTCACCCCCCAGCCGTAGACGACGCCGGTGGAAGTGAGGGCGTAGCCGTCGGAATTCGAGGT
>JASHZK010000265.1 GCA_030042575.1 Acidimicrobiales bacterium | reverse complement strand
CTGCCGGCGACGCTCGTCTCTCGAACGACGCGCCTCCTCGGCCAGCTGGTCGAGACCGACTCGCTCCTCGGCCACCACCTCGTCGAGCTCTTGGGCGATCTCGTGGAAAGCTCCGCCCAAATCACCCCGCTCGAGCTCCTCCTGGCGGGCCCGGCGCAGGCGTTCCATCAGCTCGCGCAGCCCCTGAATGCGCTCGCCGTCGGGCCGGCGATAGCCCGAGTTGAGCAGGCGACGAAGGGCGGCGTCGGGATCCCCGTGGTAGAGCAGGTCGTCGGCCAGGTCGGCGAACAAGTCGTCGATCTCGTCGACGCTCGAGCGCTGGCTGCCATCCCAACGCTTGTACGCCCAGCGGTGCTCCCAGCGCGCCGTCATCGGCCCCGGTACGTGGCCTTGCCGCCGGCGGCCTCCTTGTTGAGGCGCTTGGTCAGATGCAGCCCCTCGAGGACGAACTCGGTCGCCGAGGCCAAAACGGCCGGCGACTCGCTCTTCTCGGCCAGGGCCAACACCGGAGGCTCCAGCTCCGGCAGCTGCGAGAGCAACTCGGCATAGGCAGACGCGGGCAGGTCGTCACCGGCGTGCACGACCCGGGACTCGTCGAAGGCGGCCACCACCGGACCGAGTTGCTCGGTGGGGACGCGCCGACGGAACACGCTCAACGCCGCGGCCGACACCAACCCTTGCAGGACACGCTCCTCTCGGCCCTCTTCCAGCGCCTCGATCTCGATCTTGCCCTGTGAGGAGGTGACGATGGCGGCCAGGTCGCTCACCCGGGGCACGGCCTCGGGCTCGTGCAGGCGCAGGGCCCGGCGCACGGCGTTGGCGGCCAGGGTCTCGTAGTTGGAGATCGACAGGCGCACCGACACCCCCGACCGTTGGTTGACGTGGGGCGACTGGCGGGCCAGCTGGGACACCTCGGCCACCACCTCGGCCATGAACGGCGGGACCTCCAAACGGGGCCCGCCGGGGACGGAGGCCGGGGGGTCGGCTTCCTGGCGGACGATGGCCCACTCGGTGTCGGTGTCGGGCGGGTAGTGGGTGCGGATCTGGGCGCCGAAGCGGTCCTTCAGGGGCGTGATGATCCGTCCCCGGTTGGTGTAGTCCTCGGGGTTGGCCGTGGCCACCAGGAGCACGTCGAGGGGCAGGCGCACGGTGAAGCCCCGGATCTGCACGTCGCGCTCCTCGAGCACGTTGAGCAGCCCGACCTGGATGCGCTCGGCCAGATCGGGAAGCTCGTTGACGGCGAAGATGCCGCGGTTGGCCCGGGGCACGAGGCCGTAGTGCAAGGTGAGCTCGTCCGAGAGATAGCGGCCCTCGGCCACCTTGATGGGGTCGACCTCACCGATCAGATCGGCGATGGAGGTGTCGGGGGTGGCCAGCTTCTCGCAGAAGCGGGTGCTGCGGTGCACCCAGTGCACGGCGGTGTCGTCACCCTCCTCCTCGAGCAGGTCCCGGGCCAAACGCGACACCGGTCGCCACGGGTCGTCGTTGATCTCCGATCCCGCCACCACCGGCAGCCACTCGTCGAGGAGCTCCACCAGGGAGCGCACGATGCGGGTCTTGGCCTGGCCCCGCTCGCCCAGGAGGATGACGTCGTGCCCGGCCAACACCGCGTTCTCGAGCTGGGGCAGTACCGTGTCGCCGAAGCCGAGCACGCCTTCGACGACAGGGCGGCCCTCGGAGATGCGGGAGGTGGCGTTGCGGCGGATCTCCTGGTGGACCGGCACCGATTCCCAACCCGAGGCCCGCAGGTCTCCGACGGTGGCCGGCAGGTCTCGGGGCGGCTCGGGGGCGAACAGGGCACTCATGGGCCGGAGCCTAGGCCGGGACCCCGCGAGGTTCGCCTGCGGCCCCCGCCGGTGGAATGATGAGGGGCGACGGCGCCCTGCCGGGGAAGCTCCTGGTCCTGGAGGAGAGCCCGGATGTGGAGGCGGGGCCGGTGCACGTGGAGGGGTGGGCCACGCCGCGCCAGTGGACAGGAGGAGCGGAAGAGGCGTGAGCAGCACCCTGGAGGATGTGAAGCCGGTCCCCGTCACCATCGGTGCCGCCCGGGGGGGGCCGGACGTGCGCACCTTGCGGCGCGACGCCTGGTGGCGCTTTCCTGCCGCCACCGTCGCCTTCCTCACCGTGATCGTCACCTACTTGGTGTGGGCCATCTTCCAGAACGCCTACTACTTCGTGGGCACCTCGCAGCACCGCGACCTCATCTCGCCCTTCTACTCGCCGTGCATCGTGGGCAGCTGCCTGCCCGGCGCCCACGGCACCTTCCTGGTGTTGCACTGGTGGATGTGGTCGCCGGGGCTGTTCGTGGCTGTGATCCCCGGCGGGTTCCGCCTGACCTGCTACTACTACCGCAAGGCCTACTACCGCGGCTTCTGGCAGTCGCCGCCGGCCTGCGCCGTGGCCGACGGGCACGTTTCCTACAGCGGAGAGACACGCTTCCCCCTCGTCTTCCAGAACCTGCACCGCTATTTCTGGTTCCTGGTCTCGCCTTTCGCCGTCATCTTGACCATCGACGCCGTCATGGCCTTCCGTCTTCCCGGCGACGGCGGGGTCGGCGTCAGCCTCGGGACCCTGGTACTGGTCGTCAACGCCGCCTTGCTGTGGATGTATTGGGCCTCGTGTCACTTCTGCCGCCACCTGTGCGGCGGCAACGTCGACAAGTTCTCCGAGCACCGCCTCCGGCACCGGCTGTGGAAGCTGCTCACCCCGCTCAACCACCGGCACATGCAGCTGGCCTGGGTCAGCCTGTTCTGGGTGGCCTTCACCGATCTCTACGTGCGCCTGGTGGCCAGCGGCGTGATCCACGACCCCAAGATCTTCTGACCGTGGTCGACCACGAGACCCACCAGTACGACGTCGTCGTCATCGGGGCGGGCGGGGCCGGCCTGCGGGCCGCCATCGAGGCCAAGGAGCGAGGACTCGCCACCGCACTGGTGTGCAAGTCGCTTCTGGGCAAGGCGCACACGGTCATGGCCGAGGGCGGGGCGGCGGCCGCCATGGGCAACGTGTGGCCCGAGGACAACTGGCAGGTGCACTTCCGCGACACCATGCGCGGCGGCAAGATGCTCAACAACTGGCGCATGGCCCAGATCCACGCCCAGGAGGCCCCCGACCGCATCTACGAGCTCGAACGGTGGGGAGCGCTCTTCGACCGCACCGCCGACGGCCGCATCCTCCAGCGCGACTTCGGCGGGCACCGCTACGCCCGCCTGGCTCACGTGGGCGACCGCACGGGCCTGGAGATGATCCGCACCCTGCAGCAGCGGGCTGTCGCCCTCGACGTCGAC
>JASHZK010000264.1 GCA_030042575.1 Acidimicrobiales bacterium | reverse complement strand
CATGTGCCTGACCTACTACCCGGTCACCTATGTCGACGCCCTGGGGCGCCCGTTCCGCAAGGGCAGGTCGGTCATGACACCAGGCGTCGGCATGGCCAAGGACGGCATGATCGCCGTCGGTGTCGGCACCGGCCAGCAGTGGCTCGACTTCTGTGCCATGGTGGGCCACCCGGAATGGATGGAGGACAAGTCACTCTTCCGCGAGCGCCGACACCTCGCCTCGGTGATCGGCCAGTGGTTTGCCGACCACACGGTCGACGAGATCCGGGACCTCGCCACCGCACTCCGGCTGCCGAACGCGCCAGTCGCCAACGGCGCCACCCTCCCCGGCCTGGACCAGTTCGAAGCACGCGGCTCATTCACCCCCGATCCCCGGGGTCGATTTCTCCAGCCGGGCCCGCCCTATCGGATGCAACCGGCCCTGCTGCGCCCACCCGGGCCGGCGCCCAGGCTCGGCGCCGACACCGGCTTCTCGTTCACCGCCCGCCGGCCCACGTCGTCCCGCGCCTCGTCGGCGCCCGTGCGAGGCATGCCCTTCGGGGGCCTGCGCATCCTCGATATGACGGCTTTCTGGGCCGGCCCGTCGTGCACCCACGTCCTTGCC
Organism: Acidimicrobiales bacterium; assembly: GCA_030042575.1. GTDB lineage: Bacteria > Actinomycetota > Acidimicrobiia > Acidimicrobiales > UBA8190 > UBA8190. The sequence continues at coordinate 2,861 of JASHZK010000264.1, read as the reverse complement.
ATGCTTGGCGCCGACGTGATCCACCTGGAGTCGACCGGACGGCCCGACGGCACGCGCATGCTCGGGGCCCCCATGACGCAGGAACAGTGGTGGGAGCGGTCGCCGATCTTCTCGGGCATCAACACCAACAAGGCGAGCCTGACCCTCGACTTCCAATCCGAGCGCGGGGCGGAGTTGCTGCGACGATTGATCGCCATTGCGGACGTGGTCGTCGAGAACTACACGCCCCGCGTGCTCGACCAGGCTGGCCTCACCTTCGACACGATTCGGACCCTTCGTGAGGACATCATCCTCGTCCGGATGCCCGGGTTCGGTCTCAACGGACCGTGGCGGGATAATGCGGCCTTCGCCTACACCATTGAGGACGCGTCAGGACTGACATGGCTGACAGGCCACCCGGACCAGGAGCCACTGGAGCCGTACTGCGTCGGTGATCCGAACGCCGGGATCCACGCCCTCGCCGGGCTGCTGCTGGCACTCGAGCACCGTCGGCGCACCGGTGAAGGAGTGTTCGTCGAGGCAGCCATGGTCGATGCTGCCCTCAGGATCACAGCCGAACAGGTGATCGAATACTCGGCCTACGGGGCCGTCCTCGAACGAGCCGGAAACCGGGGTCCCTCCGCCGCCCCACAAAACCTGTACCGCACGGGCGACCTCGACGAACGGGGTCGACGCGACTGCTGGGTCGCTATCGCCGTGAGCACGGACGGGCAGTGGGAGGGGCTGATGGCTGCGCTCGGCCGCCCCGAATGGGCCACGAACCCGGTGCTGTCCACGGCGCGGGGGCGGACGGAGCACCACCAGCTCATCGACCTGCACCTAGAGGCGTGGTGCCACCAACGGGGAGGCGACGAGATCGTGGGTTTGCTCTGGCCGAACGGCGTGCCCGTGGCCAAGGTGATCGAGCCCCACCGTCAGGGTGAGGTCGAGCAATTGCAGGCGAGGCAGTTCTTCGAGGTCGTCGACCATCCCGTGATTGGGTCGGCCCGTTATGCCACCTTGCCCATGCGCTTTTCGGCTGGGCCAGACCGCTTGCACAGACGTCACGCGCCATTGCTAGGTGAACACAACGCACAGATCCTCGGCGAGCTGGGACTGACGGATGCGGAAATCAGCGACTTGGAAGCCGAAGGCGTAATCGGTCACGCACCGGCAGAAGCAGGCGCATGACCGCCGACCCCGAAACCCCTAGGGGGGAGCATCCTCGTCGCCAATGCGGCCGCACGTGCCCAACGAGACAAGGAGCACCGATGACCCTGCCAGGGAGCCCGCATGCCACCGCAAGACGGGAGCTACGCCAGGGGGCTATCCATGGGTGAAGAGCTTGCTGGCAAGGTCGCCATCGTCACCGGCGGTGCAGGCGGGATTGGACGTGCCACCGTCGAGCGATTCGTCGAGGAAGGCGCCCGGATCGTGATTGCCGATATCGACGTCAACGCCGGTGCATCCCTCGCTGCGGAGCTAGGGGACGTCGCCGCTTTCAAGCAGACCGACGTCGCCGACCCCGAGCAGATGCAGGCGCTCGTCGACTTCACGGTCGACCAGTTCGGTGGCCTCCACGTCATGTTCAACAACGCTGGCATCGCCAGCTCCATGGTCAGGTTCCTGCACGAAGACCTGGCCGATTTCGACCGGGTCATGCACGTGAACGTCCTCGGTGTCATGCTCGGTTCCCAACACGCGGCCCGCCACATGAAAACACATGGTGGAGGTTCGATCATCAACTGTGCATCGATCGCAGGCATGAAAGCCGGATCCGGTCTGGTCACTTACCGGGCGTCCAAGGCGGCGGTGATCCACCTCACCCGTTCGATCGCCGTCGATCTCGCCCAGTACCAGATACGCGTCAATGCCATCGCACCGGGCAATATCCACACGGGAATGACCGGCTATGACATGGATGCCGTCGTCCGGTTCACCCAGCCCCTACCGCGCCAGGGGCGATCGGAGGATGTGGCCGAGGCGGTGGTATACCTGGCCAGCGAGCGCTCCGCTCAGATCACCGGCGTCGTGCTGCCCGTGGACGGTGGCACGACGGCAGGCCCTCCCGCCTCCCAGGTCAAGTTGATGCTCTCCGCATCTTCACAGCCGGGCAACTGAGGGCATTTTCTGGACATAAGTGCCATCGTCCCATCGTCCCATCGTCCTGGCGCAAATGCGGGAAGGCTGACCTCTCCGTCAACCCACCGGCGTGAACTCGAGGTGCAGGTGTTCGAGGCCACGCAGGAAGAATGTTGGCAGGTAGTCATAGACACGGGCGTCCGCGGGACCGTGTTGCTCCTCCGAGATCCTGATATCGGATACACGATCGAGGAATCGGTTGATCGTCACCCGACCCTCAACGCGAGCAAGCGGTGCCCCTGCGCACGTATGGATGCCATGCCCAAAGGCGATGTGTTGGCGAGCGTTGGCGCGGTCGATGTCGAACTCATGCGGGTTCTCGAACAGCCGAGGGTCGCGGTTGCACGCACCTGGTACGAGCATGATCGTTCCGCCAGCCGGGATGTCGACGCCTGCGAGCTCCGTGCGGACGCGTGCCATCCTGAACTGCGTTCGTAGCGGACTCTCTAGCCGAAGGGTCTCTTCGATGAAGTTGGGGATGCGGTCACGCTCGTCACGGACGACTTTCTGCAAGTCCGGCCGCTCTCCGAGCATCCGGAGTGCGAATGATAGCAGCCGCACTGTCGTCTCCTGGCCACCGGCGAAGAGGTTGGCGGCGACGAGCGCAACGTCTTTCACAGGTGGAGTCGAGCCATCCGGGAACGTCCCGGTGGCCAGGCCGCTCAGGACGTCGTTCCGAGGTCTCTGCCGGCGATCCTCAATGTACTCACTGAATCGCTCATAGAGGAACTCGAGGGGTT
>JASHZK010000030.1 GCA_030042575.1 Acidimicrobiales bacterium | reverse complement strand
GGTTGCGATCCACCCAGTTCTCAACATGGTGGGCGGCGGCGAGGAGATCTCGCTTGTCGTTGTTGCACCTGCTGTCGGTGAGCACCAGATTCTCCAAGGCATCGAGCCCGCCGCGGACCCGAGGAACGAAGTGATCGGCGTCGGTGGCAGGGGTGAGCGGCCGGCCGCAATAGAAGCATCGGTTGGCCTGCCAGTCGGCCATGGCCTCACGCATGGGCTTGGGGGGAACGGTGCGCGCCCGCCCAAACAAGAATTCGTGGAGGCGCTCTTCTTCGGAGGCAACCCCGTTGAGTCCACCCACCATCCGGGTCCAGTGCAGCTCGATCAGAGGGCGAATTAGCGGGCCGAGGCGCACGAGCTCGTCCCCTGCGCCGGCGCGCAGTTGGATCTCCGGCCCTCGAGGGCCATGGCGACGCAGGCGAGGGATGCTGAAATGCTCCCTCGAGTTCCAGTCGATCTCGTAGAGGAAGGGAAAGGTCTGCTCCGAGGTTCCGACCGTTTGAAGTCGCGGGAGCGGCTGTTCGGCAACGGCGATCTCGACTCGGTCGACCATGGACTCGTACGACTGGCTGAGGACCTGTCTGGCGAGGTGGAGTGATGTCACACCGGCATCTGTCGCTTCTGATTGAAAGCTGCGGACTGCATCGAGAATGCTGGCCCGCGGTGAGGTGATCTGACGTAACTGGATCGCCGAGCTCCCGGATCTGGCAAAGGGCTTGACCTGTGGCCAGTAGAGGGCCGCCACCATCTCGGCCACGTCCCGGGTGTGGAGGACCGACGGCGCGCGGCCGTCCTGACCGCCCTGTCGGGTGCAGAGGTCCAGCAAGGCGAGGAGAAGGGCCAGCTTGTATGTGGCAGTCCGACGGCCAAGGTCGATGACCTCAAGGAGCCGCTCAGCAAACCCGGCGTCGGCAGGCTTAGGGCCGGAAGGTTCGGACACGCCTAGAAGTCTCGCATTGCGAGCCCGTAACTGTGGACAGCCTGATGCCCGCTTTCAATCCTTCGAAGAGACGGGTCTGTTGAGGAGCTGGTGTGCCCTCTGATGGGACACCCCTAGGACCTCGCCGACGTTGCGAAGGGGCATCCCAGCCTCGTGGAGGTATCGAGCGACGGCTCGATATTCTGCAGTCGCCTTGGCCTGGGCTTCGACGGATGTCCGACGTAGCCGCCTCCCTCGCTCCAGCCGCTCTCGGACGCTACGGGGAAGGGCGAACTCGTAGTCGAGGCGGATACGTGAGACCGGTTCCTTGGTCGTCTCGTGGATCAGGCGGACAACCAGATCGTCCACATTCCGGAGATTGCGGCTTTCGGCCGTCCGTCGGATGGCCGGAACGTGAATCACCCACAGGTGCCGGCGTTCGTTCCGGGTCACCTTGACTTGGTGCGTCATGGGTGGGATCTCCTCGAGAACCACGGTCGGTCGTGGTCGGGCGCCAAACCTTCTGATCCGAGTCAAAATAGTCCTGGGTATTTCTAGTGGCCTAGAAAATGGCCCTCCAATTGTCCCTCGAAAGGGTCAAATCTGGCGCATCTGAGCGGACGGCGTGGAATCAGATTGTGCCGATCACCTGGGAAAACACAACCCGACCGCACTCAGCAGACCAGTTGGATGGCGCTACGGATCAGAAGGTTCGGGCAAGTCTGAGCATGCAATTCCAGATCAGATGACCCGTGCGAAGCGGCGTAAGAACGGATCGCCTGCTTGGTCAGGTCAGCTGACCAGAGTCATCTCGCTGTAACGACCGCCTCCGCCACAGCCAGCTCCTGGTGGCTCGGGACTCGTCCACGGGCCAAGAGCAGCGTGCCTGCAAGTACTGCACCCACCGCCGCCAACGCTGCGCCGACCAGAAGGGCCTCGTGCAGGCCTGTGACATAACCTGCGGGAGAGCCCCCTCCGAGAGCTGAGCCAGCGGGCACCATCGCTCCGAATGCCGCCACACCGACCGCTATCCCGCCTTGCCGAAAAGCGTCGTTGACGCCGGCGGCAAGCCCGCTCTGTGTCTCGCTCAAAGACCCAAGCGCTACGGCGGCCAGCGCTGGGTTGAAAAGACCGGTACCGACACACACGACGAGTATGCCCGGCAGCAGAGCTACCCATGAGGAGTCAGTGCCGGCAAGGGTCATGAGCGCAAGGCCGATGGCGACAATGACAAGTCCAGAGACGACGAGGGCTCCGGGTGGGATACGGGTCATGAGCTTGGCGCTGGCGCCCGAGACCACGAAGAGCGTCATCGTTCCTGGCAGATAGACGAGTCCGGCGTCGATCGGCGTGAGATGCAAGATTTCTTGGAGATAAAGTGTCGTGTAGAGAAACAGCGCGAAGAACGACGCCGAGATCGCGAACGCCGCAATCTGCGCCGCGGTGAAGCTTGGGCGGCGGAAGAACCTAAGTGGCAGCATCGGATGCTCGATCGCGCGCTCCACGCTGACGAAGGCGAGCAGGAACGCAGAAGCACCAGCGATCTCGGCCAGTATGGGTCCACTCGTCCAGCCCTCGCTGTTACCGCGTAGGAGGGCCAAGACGAGCAGGAACAACCCGGCGCCCAAGGTAAACTGTCCAGACCAGTCGACGGGTCGCCCTGTCGGGTCGCGCGACTCTCGTAAGAAGACGAAGGTGCCGACCAAGGCGGCGAACCCGATTGGTAGGTTCACGTAGAAGACCGCCTGCCAACCGAAACCGCTCGTGAGTGCGCCGCCGACAAGTGGTCCGATGGCAAAAGAGGCCCCGATCGTTGCCCCGTAAGCAGCGAATGCCTTGGCGCGCTCGTTCGAGGGAAAGGCG
>JASHZK010000263.1 GCA_030042575.1 Acidimicrobiales bacterium | reverse complement strand
CGTCCTGGCCGACGAACGCTACCGAGGCAAGCTGCCGCTGTTCGGTGGCATCGACAAAGCCCGGTTCCGTCGCCAGGTCGTCCCCGGCCAGGTGCTCGAGCTCGAGGTCGAGATGGGACGGCTGTCGGCTCGGGGAGGCACCGGGCACGGGCGGGCATCAGTGGAGGGTTCGCTGGCCTGCGAAGCCGACCTGCTCTTCGTCATGGTGGACGGCTGAGCCATGCGGCACGACATCGGGCACAAAGGGCAATAGAGAGCGCCAGAGCCCGAGGACACGCCGTGCGCATCGCCACCTGGAACGTGAACTCGCTGCTCGCCCGCCTGCCACGGGTCGAGGAGTGGATCGAGTACGCCCGCCCCGACATCCTCTGCATGCAGGAGACCAAGGTTTCCGACGCCGCCTTCCCGGCCATGGCCTTCGCCGCGCTCGGTTACGAGACGGCGAACAACGGCGACGGCCGCTGGAACGGCGTTGCCGTCGCCAGCCGGGTGGGGGTGCGGGACGTCCAGCGCGGCTTCGGCACCGACGCCGACGAGCACGGGTGTCGGCTGGTGGCGGCCACCTGTGGGGATGTCCGGGTGCACAGTGTCTACGTACCCAACGGTCGTTCGGTGGACAGCGAGTTCTACACGGCCAAACTGGCCTGGCTGGAGGAGCTGCGTGCCTTTCTGGCCCGCACCTGTGACCCGAAGGCTCAGGTGGTGGTCGCCGGCGACTTCAACGTGGCTCCCGACGATCGTGATGTGTGGGACCCCGCCGAGGTGAGCGGCTCGACCCATGTCACCGAGCCCGAGCGCGCTGCCCTACGCGCCGTGGAGGAGTGGGGACTCGTCGACGCCTTCCGACAGCTCTACCCTCAAGACGGCCTGTACTCGTGGTGGGACTACCGAGCGGGCAACTTCCACAAGCACAAGGGCATGCGCATCGACCTCCTGCTCCTCACCCAACCACTTGCCGAGCGCTGCCGCTATGCCCTCATCGACCGCAACGCCCGCAAGGGCACGCAACCGTCCGACCACGCCCCGGTGTTCGTCGACATCGAGTCCTGAGCGGCGGTCTTCGCAGGCGGGACCGAAACGGACCGTCTCCCGACGTCATCGGGCGGCGGTCAGCCGGAGACGGAGCTCCGAGACCCGGCCGGCGGCGGCAGCCACCGGCACCGGCGCCTCGGCCTGCAGGGCAGTGCGAAGAGCGGTGAGGAACGATGACGCGTGGCGGGGCCGCCCGTCTCCTCGTGCGCGGCGCGTCGCCCAGGAGCACCACAGGTGTTCCCGGGCGCGGGTCAGGGCCACATAGAGGAGGCGACGCTCCTCGGCCAAGGCGTCGCTGTTCATGGCATAGGCGATGGGCATCGTCCCCTCCTCCAAGCCGAGCACCGCCACGGCGTCCCATTCGAGGCCCTTGGCCTGGTGGAAGGTGGCGAGCTCCACGACGTCGCGCCGCCCCTCGCCCCCGTGGCGGTCGGCTCCGTTGGCCGCCACCCATGACAGGAAGCTGCCCACTGTCGCTCGGTCCTCCTCCAGGGCGTGCTCGTCGACCAACTGCTCGAGACCGGGGGGGAGGCCCACGACGACGTCTCTCCCCTCCGCCGCCGCCTCGGCGCGCTGGCCGTGGAGCGCGCCATCGGCACCGGGCGAGGGGTGGGCGGCACCCTGCGCTTCGGCCGCGACGTCGACGAGAGCGGCACCCAGAGAGAGCGCGTGATCCATCGACCGCAGCGAACCGAGTACGGCGGCTACGGCGTCATCCCCGAGGCGGTCCTTTCGGCACCAGGGGATGCCCGCCTGCTGGAGCGCTCGGCTCACCGGTTCCAGTCGTGCATGGGTGCGGGCCAAGACAGCCAGGTGGTGCCAGGGGTGGCCCGGTGCTCTGGTGACACGTAACCACCGCACCACGGCGGCCGCTTCGACATCCTCGTCGTCGAAGCCGTGCAACTTGGGGAGCGGCCCGTCCGGGCGCGCCAGCTCTGATCGCCCCCGTGTTGTGCCGGTGCCACCGTGGCCGGCCCCGGGGGCCAGAAGGGAACCGGCCACCGCCACGATCTGGGGACTCGAGCGGTGGTTCTCGTCCAGCCGGAGGACCTCGGTCCCTGGGACCAAGGTGGGGAGCCGGTCGAGCAGGGAGGGATCCGAGCCGTTCCAGGAGTAGATCGACTGGTGAGGGTCACCCACCACGCACAGGTCGGGACGATCCCGGCGCCAGGCCTCGAGCAGCTGCCACTGAGCGGGATTCACGTCTTGGAACTCGTCGACGAAGAGGTGACGCAGCTGCCAGCGCACGGCCGCCGCCCAGGCGTCGTCGGACTCCAGCAATTCGGTGCAGCGCAGTATGAGGTCGTCCAAGTCGAGAACCCGCCGCCTGCGCTTCTCGGTTTCGTAACGTCCGAGAAGCCGCGCCATCCGCTCCGTCGAAACCGGTGGCCGTCGCCCGGCGCCGCGAGCCTCGTTGGCATAGTCGCTCGAGCGAACGCAGCGCGCCCGGGCCCACGACAGCTCTCCCCACAGCGCCGAGACCGTTGAGTCGTTGACCGGTGCGGGCCCGTCGACGACATCCGAGTCCTCCTCCAGGAGCCGGCGCAGGAGCGGCCGGGGATCGTCGAGGAGCGTCGGCGGCTGCCACCCCCGGTCGGCCCAGTATCGACGTAGCTGGCTGAAGGCGGCGGCGTGGAAGGTCGTCGCCCGGAAGCCGGGGCCCACCCCCAGGCGGGCCAGGCGTTGGCGGAGCTCGGTGGCCGCCTTTCGGGTGAAGGTCACCACGAGCACGCGTTCAGGGTCGGCGCCGCCGCTCAGCACGCGCCAGGCGACCCGCCGGGTCAGGACGGTGGTCTTACCCGACCCGGCCCCGGCCACCACGCAGAGGACCGGGGCGTCGCTGGTCACGGCGGCGCGCTGGCGGTCGTCGAGACCGGCGAGCACGCGCTGGGGGTCGATCGCCATTGTCAGGCGACGGTACCGACCGGGTGTTGCGCCGAGGTGGACCCCGGTACCCTGACCGCCCATGCTTCGCTCGCTCGCCGGCGCGAGCCTCTTCGGCGAGCACTGGGGACAGACGCCGGCCCGGCTCCTGGCCCTGCACGGATGGGCTCGTACCCACGCCGATTTCGCCCTGTCCCTGGGCCCCGCCGCTCCCGGCGGGCCCCTCGACGTGGTCGCTCCCGACCTCCCCGGCTTCGGCGCCACTCCCGCCCCCCCGGCACCGTGGGGCAGCGAGGAGTACGCCGCCGCCCTGCTCCCGCTGTTCGAGGTGGTCGGCGCCGACGCCTCGGGTCCCGATGTCCGGGCGCCGGCGGTGGTGGTGGGACACAGCTTCGGCGGGCGCGTCGCCCTGGCCCTGGCCGCCCACCACCCCGAACTGGTGGGCGGGCTCGTGCTCACCGGCGTGCCGCAGCTCGTCGCCCATGGTCCCCGCCGCCGCCCGCCCGCCCCCTTCCTGGCCCTGCGGGCCCTGCGGCGCGCCCACCTGGTGGGCGAGCGGCGCCTGGAGGAGGCTCGGCGGCGCTACGGCTCCTCGGATTACCGAAACGCCCAAGGTGTCATGCGCGGTGTGCTGGTTCGGGTGCTCTCCGAGCACTACGAAACCCTTCTGGCCCGGCTGCGCTGCCCTGTCGAGCTGCTGTGGGCCGAGGACGACACCGCGGCGCCACTGTCCATGGCCCGAGCCGCCGCCGCCCTGGTGCCGGGCGCCACCCTCACCACCTGCGGCCCGGTAGGGCACGTCACCCCGCTGACCGCCCCCGATGCGCTGCGGTCGGCCGTGGCCCGGGCCCTGGCCGCCGCCGCCGGCTGACCGGGAGTCAGCGGACCGGCCCGGAGGCGTCGCTACCCTGGCAGTCCATGTCGAGCGGCGCATCAACGGGCTTCGACGTGGCCGTGGTGGCGGTCTGCGCGGCATCCGCCGGGCTGGCCGGCGTGCGCTGGCTACGGGTGGCTCAGCGCGAGCACTACCTGCCCGGCACCGTCTCCCGTTTCGCCCTGCGCTGGTGGCTGGCGTCCCCGGCCAGCGAGGCCCTGGCCCTGGCGGGAGCCGCCGGCCTGGTTCTCTCGGCGCGCTGGCCGGTGGCCGGCTTCGCCACCGCTGTCGCCGTGGCCGTGGGCCCGTTCGCTCTGGGCCTGCGGGGCCGCACCTCGCCGCTCGACTGGACCCGCCGGCTTCGCACGCTGGCCGCCGCCTGGGTGGTCCTCGAGGCCGCCGTCGTCGCGCTGGGGACCATCTTCGGGGCCGGACCGGCAGCCGCCGCCGCGGCGGCTCTGGCTGCTCCTGCCCTCCTCGACGCCGCCCTGGCGCTGACGGCGCCTCTCGAGCGCCACCTGGTCGGCCGCTTCGTGGCCCGAGCCGCCAACCGGCTGGCCCGGATCGGTCCCCGGGTGGTGGCCGTCACGGGCTCCTACGGGAAGACGAGCACCAAGGGGTACGTCGCCCACCTCCTCTCGGGGACGTTCTCGGTGACGGCCAGCCCGGCCAGCTTCAACAACCGGGCCGGGTTGGCCCGCACGGTCAACGAGCAGCTGGCCGACGGCACCGAGGTCCTCGTGGCCGAGATGGGCACCTACGGCCGGGGGGAGATCGCCGAGCTGTGCCGGTGGATGGGCCCGGAGATCTCGGTGATCACCGCCGTCGGCCCCGTCCATCTGGAGCGCTTCCGCACCGAGGACGCCATCGTCGAGGCCAAGGCCGAGATCTTGGAGCCGGCGCAGTGCGTGGTGCTCTACAACGACGACCCCCGTCTGGCCGCCCTCGCCGATCACTGCCAGTCGGCCGGCAAGACGGTGTGGCGGGTCTCCGAGCAGGACCCGGCCGCCGACGTGTGCGTGGAAAGTGCCGGCGAAGGGCTGGTCCTGCGGGTGCGAGGGGAGAAGCTGGCCGAGCTGCACCTCGACGCTCGTCCCGGCAATATCGGTTGTGCCGTCGCCGTCGCCCTGCAGCTGGGGGTCGACCCCGCCGTGCTGGTCGCTCGTCTGGCCACGTTGCCCGCCGCTCCCCACCGGCTGGAGCCGGTGCCCATCGCCGCCGGCCGGTGCCTGGTGCTCGACGACACCTACAACGCCAACCCACGAGGCGCCCGGGTGGCGCTGGAAGCCCTGCTCCGGCTGGCCCCGCCGGGGGGAAGGCGGGTGGTGGTGACCCCGGGCATGGTCGAGCTCGGTCCTCGCCAACGAGAGGAGAACGCGCAGTTGGCCGCCCTGGTCGCCGGAGCGGGCGCCGAGCTGGTGGTGGTGGGGCGTACCAACCGGCGGGCCCTGCTCCGGGGGGCGCCCGCCGGCGCCGTGGTCCTCGACCACCGCGACCAGGCCGTGGCGTGGGTGCGCCACGAGCTGGGCGAGGGCGACGCCGTGCTCTTCGAGAACGACCTGCCGGACCACTACCCTTAACCCGCTTTGTCCGACGCCACCATCGCCGTCGCCTTCGGCGGACCCTCCCCCGAGCACGACGTCAGCATCCTCACCGGTCTGCAGGCGGCCCGCGAGCTGCACGGCGCCGGGGAGCCGGTGATCGCCCTCTACTGGTCCAAGACCGGTGACTGGCACCGGCTGCCGCCCACGCTCGAGGCGGCGGCCTTCGTCGACGGGGTCCCCGCAGGTGCCGATCCGGTACAGCTGCTCCTGGGCGGCGACAGTGGCGGCTTCGTCACCTCCAGCCGCATGGGCCGCTCCCGGCCGTTGCCGCTGGACGTGTTGGTCAACTGCTGTCACGGCGGACCGGGCGAGGACGGATCGCTGCAAGCGGCACTGGATCTGGCCGATGTGCGTTACACCGGTCCGACGGCGACGGGGGCGGCCCTGGGCATGGACAAGCTCGCTTTCTCGGGCGTGGTGGCGGCCGCCGGGCTGCCCGCCTTGCCCCGGGTCGACCTGCGTGCCGATACCGAGGTCGACGTGGCCGGCCCCTACATCGTGAAGCCCCGCTTCGGCGGGTCGTCCATCGGCGTCGAGGTGGTCGAGGATCTGGCCACGGCCCGGGCCCGGCTCGAAGCCAGTCCCCACCTGCGACGCGGTGCGGTGCTCGAGCCTTTTCGAGAGGAGCTGTTCGACCTGAACGTGGCCGTTCGCAGCTGGCCCGACCTGGCGCTGTCGGCCGTCGAACGGCCCCTGCGCACATCGCCGGGGTCCGAGATCCTGGGATACGCCGACAAGTACGTGGGCGGCGAAGGGATGGACAGCGCCCCCCGGGAGCTGCCTGCCGTGCTCAGCCCCGCCCTGGGGGACCGACTGCACGAAGCGGCCCTGGTCGTGGCCCACCTCTCGCAGGTGAGGGGCGTGGCCCGTATCGACTTCCTCTCCGACGGCCAGGAGCTGTTCGTCAACGAGATCAACACCGTTCCGGGGTCGCTGGCTCGCTATCTGTGGGTCGATCCACCCGTTGCCTTTCGCGTCCTTCTGGCCGACATGGTCACAGAAGCCCAGCGACGGCCCGCGGTGCGGCACAGCGCGGTGGGGGCCGACGGTGCCGTGCTGCGCGACGCCGGCGCCATAGCCGCCAAGCTGGCCTGAGTCGGCCCGAGCCGATTCGAGGAGCCCGCCGCAGTGGCCTTCCCCCGACGACAGCTGACCGAGGGTGAGCAAGTGGTGGAGGAGCTCCGCCCCCACTGGTCGGCTCTCGGATGGCCACTTCCCGCGCTGGCCTTGGTCCTGGCCGCCTTGGTGGCCCTGGTGGTCGCCTGGGCTTCTGCTCCATCGGCCCTCGTCATCGGGCTCCTGGTGCTGGCCGGGCTGTGCGCCTTGTGGTTGGCGGGCCGAGGGTTGCGGTGGTGGAGGACGAACTTGGTGGTCACCACCGGGCGCCTGATCCAGCGCTCGGGTGTGGTGGCCCGCCACGGCGTCGACGTCCGGCTGGAGCGGGTCAACGAGATCTCCTATCGCCAGTCCATGGTCCAACGGCTGATGGGCACCGGCCGCCTCTTCGTTTCCGTGGGCGGTGATCGAGGCGTGATCGGCTTCGACCACGTTCGGCACCCGGCCCTGTTGGCCCGCGCCGTGCACGAGCAGATCGCCGCGCTGACGGACCCGCCTGTCGACAGTCGGGGATTCGTCGCCTCCAACCCGGACTCCCGGCCCGTGCCCGCTCCGGCGGCTCGAACCGGGGACGACACGCCGCCCGCGGGCACCGTGCTTGCCCCTCATACCGTCCACCGCTCGGTGGCCCAGCAGCTGATCGAGCTCGACGAGCTGCGACGGCGCGGTCTTCTGACCGAGGCGGAGTTCGCCGAGCGCCGGGGCAGGCTGCTCGACCGGCTGTAGCGTCGGCTCGGTTCTGTCCCGAAAGCGGGCCGGGAGTTCACTCGACGACGGCAGCGCCGGCACTCGGCCGTACTCGCCAGGCCGCCGTGGCGAAGGAGGCGAGATCGACGGCGCCGGGATCGGCCAGAGCCACCACACAACCCCCGAAGCCGGCTCCGGTGAGGCGAGCCCCGTAGACGCCCGGCGTGCTCAGCAGGCGCCCGACCAGGGCGTCGAGCTGGGGCGTGGACACTTCGAAATCCCGAGCCAGGCTCTGGTGGCTGGCCGTCATCAGCCGCCCGGCCTCGGCCAGGTCCGAATCGGCCAAAGCGGTGGCGAACCACCGAACCCGGTCGCACTCGGTGACC
>JASHZK010000262.1 GCA_030042575.1 Acidimicrobiales bacterium | reverse complement strand
TCGGGCACCTCCGGTCAGCCCGGGCTGCCCGCCGGACGTCGTCCTCCGGCGGCCTCCTCGTCTTCGATGACGGTGATCTCGGCCAGCCGCGCCACGTGCCGTCCCCCTTCGAACACGGTGGCCAAGAAGGTGTCCACGATGGCCAGCGCCAGGTCGGGTCCGACGATGCGCTGCCCCATGGACAGCACGTTGGCGTCGTTGTGGAAACGGGCCAGGCGGGCAGTGGTCTCGTCGTGACACAGGGCGGCCCGGGCGCCCCGTACCTTGTTGGCGGACATCGCCTCTCCTTGACCGCTCCCTCCGATGACGATGGCCCGGTCGAACCCGCCGCCCACCACGGCCCGGGCGGCCGCCGCGCACAGCGGGGGATAGTCGACCGGCTCCTCGGAATGGGTCCCCAGGTCTTGCACCACGTGGCCGGCGGCCTGCAGGTGGGTGACGACCAGGCCCTTCAAGCGGAAGCCGGCATGGTCCGAGGCGATGGCGATGTGCACCACCCCAGCCAACCGGCCGCGGCCCGTGTTTGGCAATCCCTCTTCCCGCCGGGATCGGGGCCTCGACCCTGAGACGGCGCCAGGGCCTGATGGGTCCCTGCCGGCCGCCGCCCGCCGCTCCCGCTAGGTTGCCGGTGATGGCCGAGGTCCCATCGGAGACTCCGAAGCGTCGGTCGGTCGAGGTGGACGAGGCCGTCCCGTCCGGCGGGGCCCGCCGGCCCCGGCCGGCGCCCGCCCAGCCGGCCTCTCCCCGGCACCAGGACGAGGAGGTCGACGAGGCCAGCGAGGAGTCGTTCCCGGCCAGCGATGCGCCGGGAACCTGGAGCGGCCCTCCCGGTACCTGATGCGCGTCGGCGTCACCGCGGTCCTCACCGATCGCTCGATGTCGGCACCGGCCTTCGCCCTGGCCGCCGAGGAGCGCGGCTACCACTCGGTCTACCTTCCCGAGCACACCCATCTCCCGCTGTCCGAGGCGGAGCCGCCGGCGCTGGTGGGCGGCGTCGGTCTCGAGGAGTACCGCCGGAGCGTGGACCCCTTCGTGGCCTTGGCCGCCGCCGCCGCCGTGACCCGGCGCATCAGCTTGGGGACCGGAGTCTGCCTGGTGGCCCAGCACGACCCGATCGTGCTGGCCAAGACCGTCGCCAGCTTGGACCGGCTCTCCGCCGGCCGCGTGGTGCTCGGCGTCGGATACGGCTGGAACCGACAGGAGGCCGCCGATCACGGATTGGACTTCTCTTTGCGCCGGGACGTCGCTCGGGAGAAGTTGCTGTGCATGCAGACCATGTGGGATTCGGAGCAGCCCGAGTTCCACGGACGCCACGTCGAGCTCCCCCCCTGTTATTCGTGGCCCAAGCCCGTGCAGCGACCGCGGGTGCGCACCCTCGTCGGCGCCGGCGCCGGGCCCCGGACGTTCGCGGCGGTGGCCGAGCTGGCCGACGGCTGGATGCCCATCGGCGGGGCGGGCGTGGCCGGGGCCATGGTGGAGCTGCGCCGGACGGTCTTCGACGCCGGCCGGGATCCCTCTGACGTCGACGTCGTGGTCTTCGGATCGGTGCCCGATGTCGGCAAGCTCCGGCACTATCGGGAGATCGGCGTGAACGAGGTGGTCCTCCGCATCGTCTCGGGCCCCGAGCGCGACATGCTCAGTGCCCTCGACGGCCTCGCCGGCTACGTCACCGATCACTGACCGGCACTGCCCGCCATCGGGCCCTACAGACCGACAACGGTTCTGCCGACATCTCCCAGGGGCGCGTCCGGCACGGGCGACGTCTCCGGGAAGGGAGCACGCTGGTGGACGCCGGACACCTCCCCTCGACGGCCGCCAACGGCGCCGGGGGACTGGTGGGTCGCTATCGCGGGTTGCTGGCCGCCCTGGAACAGGCGGTCCTGGTCCAGGACCGTGACCTGGTGGTGGTCGAGGCCAACGCCGCCGCCGACGCCCTCTTCGGCGCCCAGGGCCACAGCGTCGTGGGGGGCGGCGACCCGGCCAGCCGGACGGTGGACGAGGACTATCGCTCGGTCGAGGACGGTCGCAGTCCCGCCGCCCGGGCGCTCACCACGGGAGCGCCGTGCTCGGGGGAGATCCTCGGGATCCAGCCGGCGTCGGGGGGGCCGATGCGGTGGTTCTCGGTCAACGCCCAGCCGGTGGTGGCCGACAGCTCTGCGGGCGCCGGTGCCCTACCCGATCTGGTGGTGACCGCCTTCACCGACGTCACCGAGCGCAAGGCGCTGGAGGTGGAGCTCACCCACCTGGCTCTGCACGACGGGCTCACCGGTTTGGCCAACCGCACGCTTCTCGTCGACCGGATCGGCCATGCCATGGCCCGGGCCGTCAGGCGCCACGCCGATCCCGGGGTGGGCGTGTCGATGTTGTTCGTGGACATCGACGCCTTCGCCGCCGTCAACGAGGAGCTGGGCAACCGGGTGGGCGACGAGATCCTGCGCATCCTCGGGCAACGTCTGTGTTCCGCCGTGCGCGAGGAGGACACCGTGGCCCGCATCGGGGGTGACGAGTTCGCCGTCCTGTGCGATGAGTTCAACCGCGCCGACCTGGCTCGTTTCTGCATCCGGGCCACCCAGGTGTTCAGCCAACCCGTCATCTGCAAGGTGGGCGAGGAATGGCGTTCGGTCACCATCGGGTGCACGGCCGGGGTGGCCATGGCCCGTCAGGGCGAGGACGCCGACCGGTTCCTCCAGCGGGTGGACAAGATGCTCAAGGACCAGAGCGCGGCGACTTCCGCCGAGCGCGCCAGCGTTTCGTCTCGCCCGCCCGTGGCGCCGGCGCCCCCTCTGGCCCCGTCGTCCCGGTCGGCACCGTCAGCCCGGCTCCCCGACGGCCCCCGCCGCCATCGCCCCTGAACCGACGGGCGAGCGCCCGGCCCGCCCCCGCTCACGGAGTCCAGGGTGGTTGCTGCCGCGGCGGCCCCTCCCGCCTCACCGCCTGACCGGGGCACCCACCGGGATTCGCAGCGTGAAGCACGTTCCTGCCCCGGGCGTGCTCTTCACGCTCAGAGAAGCCCTGTTTCCGTCGAGCAGGCGCTGGACGATGGCCAGGCCCAGGCCGGTGCCCTGGGCGCGGGTGGTGAAGAAGGGTTCGAAGATCCTGGCTTGCACGCTTCGGTCCATGCCCTCGCCCGTGTCGGCCACGTGAAGGTGCACTTGGCCGTTCTCGGTGGTTCCGTCGAGTCGAAGCGTCCCCCCGCCGGGCATGGCCTTGTAGGCGTTGTCCACCAGGTTGGTGAGCACCTCGCTCATCTGGCCCTGATCGGCCAGCAACCAGGCGGGGTCGAGCTCGATCTCGACCTCGATCCCCGCCGGCGGCGGGGTCGAAGCCAGCACCGGCCTCACCAGCTCGTCCAGGCTGAACGACCGCAGCTCGGTTCTCCGGGGCCGGACGAAGTCCGTGAGCCCTTCGCTGATCGACACGGCCCGGCGGGCCTGGTCCTCGGCCATGCTCAAGTAGCGCTCGACCTCGGGCTGGAGCGGCGTCCCCAGTTGGGAGCGGACGAGGTACAGGGCCTGTCCCACCGCCGCCAGCGGGTTGCGCAGCTCGTGGCCGACGGCCGACGCCATTTCGCCCACGGCCACCAGGCGCCCCTGGTCGACCAGGGCCCGGCTGAGGAGGAGGACGATGAAGAAGGCCATGGCCAGGATGGCGACGGTGGCGAACCACGACGCCAGTGCCGCCGCCGTGCCTGCCAGGAGCATGTCGGCGCCGCAGGCGGCGGTGGTGAGCACGAGGTAGCC
>JASHZK010000261.1 GCA_030042575.1 Acidimicrobiales bacterium | reverse complement strand
ACCCCGTCGCCCACGTCGATGACGATCTCCACCCGGTCGCCTTTCACACACCCAGGCTACGCCCGGGGGCGATGGCCGGCACTGATCGAGGACAGGTAGCGTGTCCAGGCGATGGCCAGCCTTTTGGCGCCGAAACCAGCGAATCACGGAGTGCTGGTGCGTTACCGGGTCATGGCCTACACCACGGCGACGCTGCTCATCGTGCTCGTGTTCGTAGGTGTTCCCCTGCAGATATGGGCTCACTACCTCCTGGTCATGGAGGTGGTGGGAACCATGCACGGATATCTCTACCTCGTGTATCTGGCGGTGGCCTTCGACTTCACCCGCCGGCTTCGGGTCCCCCTGCTCGTGATGGTGGCGGTGCTCTTGGCGGGGACCGTTCCCTTCTGCGCCATCGTGGCTGAGCGCCTGCTCACCCGACGATACGTGCGTATGACCGGCGAGGCCTCGGAGGGCGGGCTGGCGCCGGTACTGCCCCTGTCGTGACCAGGGCAGCCGCCCGAACTGGAGCTCTGTCGCCCAGCTCCCATCGCCCGTCCCCGAAACGCTCGCCCTGGCGGACGCGGCGAGCCGTGCTGGCGACACTGGCTCTCGCCATCTGGGTCCCGGGGTGTGCCGTGGCTGCCTGGTGGCAGGTGGGCATCGCCCTGGGCGGCGACGGACTCGGGTGGGTGTACTCGGTCATGTGGCCCTGTTTCGCCGTCTTCGCCACGGTGTTCTGGTGGTACCTGGTCCACGACGACCCTGACACCCTGGGCGCTCGCGGCTTGCGCCGGGCGGCTGCCCGGGGCGCTCCCGCCGTCTCTGGCACCCAGGCCGACGGCGCGCCGTCATGGGCCGGCGACCATCGAGCGCCCGACGAGGCCCAAGACCGTCTCGACCAAGCCGAGCTCGAGGACCCGGACCTGGCCGCCTACAACAGCTACCTGGCCTCGTTGGCCGAGCAGGACAAGACCTGGCACCGCCGCTGAACTGCAGCCCGGACCGACCAGGCTGGTCCTGGCCGAGGGGTTCAGTCCTCGGCCAGGACCTGGTTCAGCTCCTTTGTGGCACGGCGCAGGATGGCCTGGCCCCGCTCCATCTGCGCTTCGTCGCCGCTCACCGCCAACTGGCGCAGGGCCATGACCAGCGGAGCCAGCACCGGGCCGATCTTCTCGCCGGCCAGACGCATGTTCCGAAACCCGCGGTGGTGGCCCGGTGCGCCGGGTCCTACCCACTCCTCGGCCGGCTGGCGCTCGGCGGCAGCCGTCCGCCCCGCATCGGTCAGCTCGTAGACACGCTTGCCCTCCCGTTCCTCGGAACGCACCATCCCCTCGTCCTCGAGCATCTGCAGCGTCGGGTACACCGACCCGGGGCTCGGTCGCCACATCCCGCCGCTTCGGTCCTCCAACCGGGTGATGAGCTCGTAGCCGTGCGCCGGTCCGTCTTCCAGAGCCGACAAGAGGGCTCTGCGGATGTCCCCCCGCCGAGCCCGGGGTCCACCCCGGCGGGCGCCTCCGGGGCCGGCGAACCCGCCGACCTGCTCGCTCCAGTCCTCCCACCAGGGGCCCCGCCGGCCCTGCCGGCTTCGGGAGCCCTCCCAATGTCCCTTTTCTCGGTGTGTCACACCGTCACCTTCTCTCTCGCTATGTCCTGTTGGCGGGCCCCTTCTTCTGGGCCCTGTGACCACTATACCGGAGTATCACGATATATCGCTAGTGTCCGCTCCCGGCGCTCGATCACCGGCGCGGTCCGGCGCGGCGTCAGCGGGCCAGGCGGGCCACCAGCGAAGAGGCGGCCGCCACCCCCAGGACCACGGCCAGGACGAGCACGGCGAAATCCCGGCCCAGATGGGCCGGGGAGTAGATGAGCAGCCCTCGCAAGGCGTCGACCTCGTAGCTCAACGGGTTGACCCTGCTCAGCGCCTGGAGCCACCCGGGCATGACTTTCACCGGATAGAGGGCGTTGGAGGCGAAGAACAGGGGCATGGTGATCATCTGGCCGATGCCCATGAGCCGGTCCCGCTTGAGCACGATGCCGGCCACCGTCATGGACAGGCAGGCGAAGAAGGCCGAGCCCAGCATGACCACCACGAAGGCCCCCAGAATTCGAAGCGGGTTGGCCGTCAGCGCCACCCCCAACAGGGCGCTCAGCACCAGCACCACCCCCACCTGGGCCAACGCCCGGATCCCGGCGGCGAAGGACTTGCCCAGGATGAGCGCCGAACGCGGGGTGGGGGTGACGAGCAGCTTGGTCAACACTCCGGCGTCGCGCTCCCAGATGATCTGGATCCCGTAGAAGATGGCCACGAAGAGCCCGGACTGGGCGATGATCCCGGGCGCCAAGAAGTCGAGATAGGGCACATGCCCCGTGGGGATGGCGTGGATCTTGCTGAAGGTCTCGCCGAATATCACGAGCCACAGCACAGGCTGGACGGCCCTGGTCAACAGCTCGGTGCGGTCGTGGCTCAGCTTCTGTAGCTCGACGATCCAGAAGGTGACCACCCGTTGGGGAAGCCGGCGCCAGACGCCTCCCCCAGGCGCCGGGCGATGCTCAGCCGAGACGGCCGGCGGTGCGGCGGGTGCTGCGGATGGCACGGATCCCTCCCTTGTCGCTGTTCTCGTCCAGCTCGACGCCCGTGTAGCGGCGGAACACGTCCTCGAGCGAGGCGTCCGGCCCCAAGTGCCCCTTCAGTTCCCGGGGCGAACCCACCGTGCGGAGCCGGCCCAGGTGCATGAGCCCGACGCGGTCGCACAGGACGTCGGCTTCCTCCATGTAGTGGGTGGTGAGGAGCACCGTCATCCCGGTGGCATCCCGTAGGTCCTCGACGCGCTGCCACACCCCGTCCCGGGCGATGGGGTCGAGTCCCACCGTCGGCTCGTCGAGCACCAGCAGTGCCGGCCGGTTGACCAGCGCCTGGGCCAGCTCCAGCCGGCGCACCATGCCTCCTGAGTACGTGGAGGCGAGCTTGTCGGCCGCTTCGCTCAGCCCCATGAGCTCCAGGGCATCGGCCACCCGGGCACGACGCTCGTCCCGGGGGACGTCGAACAACCGAGCGAACCACGTCACGTTCTCCCGACCGGTCAGCGCCCCCTCGATGGACAGTTGCTGGGGTACGTAGCCCATCAGCCGGCGCACCGCCATGGGGGCGCGCCGCACGTCATGGCCCAGGACCTCGACGCTCCCCTCCTGCAGCGGGAGCAGCGTGTTGAGGACGCGGATGGTGGTGGTCTTGCCGGCGCCGTTGGGGCCGAGCAGACCGAACACCTCGCCCTGGGCAACTTCGAGGTCCATGCCGTCGACAGCCACGTGGTCGCCGAATCGGTGCCGGAGCCCTCGGCACGCCACCGCCGGCACCGGGCACGCCACCCCCTTTGTCTCGGTGGGTCGGGAGACGGCCCCTGTCATCCCGGCTCCTCCTCCAGCTCGCCGGCAAGCCGCTCCAGCACCGTGGCGGCCCGCAGCAGAGATCGGCGGTCGGCGGCCGGCAACCTCGAGATGGCATCGGCCACCTTCATCATCCGCCTGTCGCGCCAGGCGTCGACCTTGCGCCGAATCTCCGGACGAAGCTGCAGACGCGCCACCCTCCGGTCAGTGGCATCGGTCAGACGCTCCACAAGACCCTCCTCGACCAGTTGGCCCACGAGGGTGCTCACCGTGTTGGCCGCCAGGTGCAGCTCGGCCGCGGCCTCGGCCACCGACGTGCCGGGACGGCGGCGAACCAGCCGCACCAGCTCCAACTGGGCCCCGGTCAGGGGAGCCAGTTCTACCGGGCGAGCGGCCAGGCGCCGACCGTTGCGCCGCACGAGCGACAGCGCGCCCAGGAGCCGGTCGGCCAGGGCGGTCGACCGGTCGTCACCACCGCCGAGCGCAGGGGTGGTGGTGGCCAGGCTGGTCATCGCCAATCAGCTTACCAACTACCTCTGCAACAGAGCTATCTGGCCGTCACGGGCTCGCCCCCTGCCGAGCGGCGGCCACGTCGCCGGTCCCGCTCCCGGCCACAGCGGATCGCTCAGCCCTTCTCAGACGGCGGTGCCGTGGCCCCCACCCGCTCGAGCCACCTCGAGCGCCGCCGAGCGAGCCATGGACCGCTGCAAGCGGGCCCCGAGCAGGGCACGACGCAGCATCTCCCCGATTCCTCCGCCGACGAGCGCGACAGCGGCGATTCCCATCCCCTCGACCATCTGCTCCTCCTCCTGCACCGGACCACCGCCCGGCTCCGAGCTGATGGTGCTCCCGCCCGGGTCAGGCTGACCAGGGCCGAAGGACCCCACGAGGTCCGAGTCGTCGGTTCGTCGAGTTGACCGCCGAGGTCCGGGAACCAGCCGGGCCTGGCGCCGGCCGGCGCTGCCAACGAGGGGTTCCTCCGGCGGCGCACGGTGAGGGGACCGGTAACTTTGGTCGGCTGTGGCCGAGCCGACCAGCCCCTCGTACCGCTCCTCGAGCGACCCCGTCGCCGACTCGGGGCCGCTGGTGCACGCCCGGGGTCTGACCAAGCGCTTCGGCACGTTCACCGCCGTCGACGCCGTCGACTTCGACATCGCCGCCGGTGAGGCCTTCGGTTTCCTCGGCCCCAACGGCGCCGGGAAGACGTCCACCATGCGCATGGTCTCGTGCATGTCGCCGGTCTCCTCGGGCACCCTGCGCGTCTTCGGATCGGACCCCGAGCTCGAGGGACCGGCCATTCGCAGCCGCATCGGGCTCGTGCCCCAGGAGGACACC